>JARRBX010000105.1 GCA_029982245.1 Candidatus Atribacteria bacterium
TCCCAAAACATTTTAATACCCACAAAAAGTAAAATGAGAAAAGCCACTAAGTGATCAAAACTTGAGACATAGTGCAGGGTTGTAGTCCCAGCAAAAAAACCCAGGATGGGCATTCCAAACTGGAATGCCCCAAAAGAAAGTGAAAGACGTAACTTTGCTCCCAGAGGACATACCTTCTGGCACATCCCAAACACCAGGGAAAGTGAAAAAGCATCGAGCCCTAATCCAAAGGCGACTACAAAGACCTCTAACACAATGCATGCACCTTGGGGTCCGATTTATTCACACCTGGCGTGCAAAATTTGCCGCCTCCAAAACTGCGTGATAAATTTTGCGAGGACTTCTTGCATCACCTATAAGGTATACTTCGTTGATCCTTCCTTTCAACGCTTCAAAGAGCTCCCTTCTTGGTCGAGTGCCCAGAGCAAAAACCAGGTAATCAACATGCAATTCAGATGTTTGGGGATCGGCTTCGCAGAGGTACACTACCCTCCCTCCAATCACATCCATGCATTTGGTATTGCTCATGATGGTGATGTTACCTCTTTCATTGAGTTCCTTCAAAAGCTCTATGCGGGTTATAATTTCTGCGTCCTGAGCAAGTTGAGGCAGCATTTCCAAGAGGTACACTTTGTTATCCAGGTCCGAAAGATAAAGGGCAGTTTCACAACCTACCATACCTCCGCCTATAACCGCTACTTCCTTCTTAGAAGGAGTGATTTTACCCTTTAAAACATCCCAGGCTGTGGTGCTGATGGCGGCTTCCAGTTGCGAAAATTCGGGGATTATGGGCTCACCACCCGTCGCAACAAAAACCACATCAGGTTCCATAGCCAGAATCTTGTCAGGAGTAGCCTCTTCGCCGGTAATTACCCGGACTTTAAGCTTCTGAAGCATTTTCTCCAGGTACTGGAGGAACCAGCGGATTTTATCTTTGCCTGGTGCAGTGGCTGCCAGGAGAAGTTGACCACCAAGTCTTTCTTCCTTCTCTATTAAAACAACCTCGTGCCCCCGTTGAGCACAGAGCATTGCTGCTTCCATTCCAGCTGGACCGCCACCAACAACCACTACCTTTTTAGAGCAGGTAGCCAGATCCTGCTTGCCCCAATAAAATTCTCTTCCTGCCCAGGGGTTTATTGCACAGTGAACCTTACCGTTGGCAAACAGCTCTCCTATACATCCTACATTACAGCTTATGCAGTAGTTAATATATTCCTCTTCTCCTCGAAACGCTTTGTTGGGCCACTCCGGGTCTGCTATCAAGCCTCTTCCTATCGCCACAAGATCCGCCTTGCCCTCGGCAAGAATTTTTTCTGCAAATTCAGGATGCCTTATAACTCCAACCGTTATAATTGGTAAAGAAACCTCTTTCTTAAGGGCTTCGGCCAAATAAACTCGCCAGCCTTCTTCATAGTTTACCGGTTCTATAATAGTACTAACCGACTCGTATATTCCACAGCTTACGCTAAGGTAATCAATCCCTTTTTCTTCAAGGTGTTTGGCAATAGCTTTACCCTGTTCAAGATCAATTCCTCCCGGCACAAACTCGTCAACGCTAAGACGTACTCCTACCACAAAATCTTCTCCGGTCAGCTGCCTTATACCGTCGATTATCTCGTCAAGAAAGCGCAACCTGTTTTCGAAACTTCCTCCATACTCATCGGAACGCTTATTGGTGTAGGGAGATAGAAACTCGTTGATCAGGTAGCCGTGCGCGGCATGAATTTCCACCCCATCAAAACCTGCCAGCTTTGCTCTCAAGGCAGCTTGAACAAATTTGTCAACAAGAGATTTAATTTCATCTGTGCTTAGCTCTCTTGGCTCCACACCGAGAAATTTGCAGGCAATAGGAGATGGAGCTACTGGCTGGAGACCAGAGGTTGTCGAAGGTGTACATTGCCGTCCTCCGTGCTGAATTTGCAAAAAAGTTTTTGCTCCCTCAACGTGTATTGCCTCAGCGAGAGCTTTTAATCCTGCCAGGAACTTGTCGTCGTCTACAGCTATTTGAGAAGTTAAGCTCCTTCCCTGGTACATATCTACCTGCGCATTTTCGATAATAATAAGTCCCACTCCGCCTGCTGCTCTAAGGCGATAATACTCTATAAGTTCTGGAGTCACTTCCCCAAAAGCACTACCCAGGTTAGTAGCCATAGGTGGCATTATAATCCGATTTCTGAGTTCTACTTTTTTAATCGTCAGTGGTGAAAAAAGATTAGGGTACTTCATTTAAGAAACCTCCTTAAGGGCTTCAGCCAACTTGAGGGCTGTGCCTTGTATTTCATAATACTCTTCTATCAATTCAAATAGCTTATCTTTCAAAATGCTCCGAGCGCTTTCTATATTACCACCTTCTTTTAAGCCTTTTTCATAAGCTTGACGAATTTCTGTTCCCACGTTGATTTTGGTGATGCCATTGCGAATTGCTTCCTGAACGTACTCTTTTCTAATGCCCGAGCCTCCATGTAAAACCAGGGGTATCTGGGTACGTCTGGCTATTTCCTTCAGCCACTCTATGTTGAGGCGTGCTTCCACCTTCTTCTGGTCTTTTGCGGCTCCACTTATTGCACCGTGAATATTGCCTATTGCTATTGAAAGCCAATCCACCCCTGTTACCTTGACAAATTTTTCCGCATCTTCAGGAGAAGTGAAACCCTTTCCTGAAGCAAAAAGCTCTTCATAGGGAGGCAAGGGCCCTTTCTCGTGCCCCAAGACGGCTCCAAGCTCGGCTTCCACACATACTCCCCGGGGGTGAGCCATAGAAACTACTTCCTGAGTAACCCGAACGTTTTCCTGGAAAGGCAAGCGGGAACCATCGATCATTACTGAATGATAGCCAAGAAGAAGCGCTTCCTGAATAAGTTCTTTCCAGTTTACCAGATTCCCTTCTTCATCAATGACCGGAACATGGTCCTGGTGCAAACGAGCCAGAGAAGGGTCTTCCCAGCGAGCATATTCTTCTTTGACCGCTTTAAAGCTTTCAGCACCAAAACGCATAATATCAGGACGGGATACTTCCAGCAAAGCAAAAGTGCAGGTTTCTTTCAGGACATCAAATATAGTTTTCACCATTGGAAGGTAAGCAATGTTGAAAGCAGGAACCAGGACATGTTCCCGATAAGCTGCTTCCATAATCCTACCAATCGAAGCTGCTTTTAGAATTTCTTTCCATTCTTGTTGCATTTTTTGAAAACACCCCTTTTCTGATTTTGATGTATCTTGCAGGAAGCGTGAACGCCGATACACCAGAGATATGGTCAGCGACTTTTTCCTAAAAAAGTCCTCCCAGCAATCATTGTATCAAAAGCTGGAGCTTTATATAATAGAGAAAATCCAAATATGTGCAGAGGATCAAAAAGATGATAAAAAAAGGCAGAGTTTTAGTGATTGGTGGTACCGGCCATATAGGAAGCTTTCTGGTACCAATGCTTGTAAGCGAAGGTTATGAAGTGGTTGTTTTGACCAGAGGATTGACGCAGCCTTTCCCTCGGAACTTTCTTTTCTCAAGGGTTCACACTGAAATCATTGACCGTTCTCAAGATGAACAGAATGGCCGATTGCAGGAGGTTATCAAGAAATACCAGCCGGAAGCAATCATTGATTTGATTTGCTTTGAACCTCAAAGCGCTGACTACCTGATTGAACTTCTTTCAGGAAGTGATGCCTTACTCCTTTCCTGCGGTACGGCCTGGGTATATGGTCCCGTGCAAAAAGTACCAGTTGAAGAAACCCATCCTCGCAATCCCCTAAATGACTATGCTCGAAAAAAAGCACTGATAGAAGAGAAACTGCTTCAGGCCTGTCGTGCAGGGAAATTCCCTGCGGTCCTGATTCATCCTGGACACATAACCGGTGCTGGCAAAACTCTGGTTACTCCCTTTGGTGACCACAACCCGGAAACACTGCAGAAAATCATTAATGGCGAAGAAATCTTTTTGCTTGATGGAGGATTTTCAATCCTGCACCATGTTCATCCTTTCGATGTCGCTCAGCTGTTTGTAAAAGCTCTGAAATATAGAAAAAAAGCAATTGGTGAAAGCTTTAATTGTGGGGCTTCACATGCCATGACTTTCTACGGGATGGGCGTGTTTTTCGCTTCGCTTTTTGGAAAAGAACTGCGCTTCAGGTGCATTCAGCTCGAAGAATATACGGAGCAATTTGGCTTTCCCGAAGAGGCTTACTATCATGTACGTCAGGGCTGTTGCATGTCGATAGAAAAGGCTCGAAAGCTTTTGAGCTTCCAGCCAGCCTATTCTCCAGAGCAAGCGATTATCGATGCTACCAATTACCTTTTGCAACAGGGAGTGTTAAAGGTCAAAAACAATGAGTAGCATATTTAAAGAGTGCGATATCAGAGGTATTTATCCCGAGGAAATCAACGAAAATCTGGCTCGCAAGATAGGCAAGGCTTTTGCTTTTTTCTTTGAGCCGCAAAGTGTGATAGTGGTGGGTGGGGATGTACGCTTAAGTACGCCCCCCTTGAAAAAAGCTCTCATAGAAGGCCTGGTTGTAGGTGGTTTGAAAGTTATCGACGTGGGAATAGTTCCCACTCCGCTTTTTTACTTCATTGTAGAAACCACCGCTGCTTCTGGAGGTCTTATGGTAACCGCTTCCCACAACCCCCCACAGTACAATGGAATAAAGCTTGCTTTTGGAAAAATGCCACCCCGTCCGGAGGATATTCAAAAAATTGCAAAGCTGGTTACAGAAGGAAAAAACCTCAAAAGGGCCAAAGGTGAACTGCTCGCTACGAATGAAGATTGGGAGAAACTGTATTTTTCCTATCTTTTAGAAAGGCTTCCTGCGCCAGCCAGACCCCTGAAAATGGTTGTTGATTGTGGAAATGGTTGTTACTCTGGAATAGCAACCAGATTCCTCCGGGGGTTTGGACACCAGGTAATTGAGCTCTTTTGCGATCGCAACGGTGCCTTTCCCAATCGTTCGCCCAACCCGGCCTTACCACAAAATTTACAAAAACTTTCTGAAATGGTCCGCAGCCATAGGGCAAACCTGGGAATCGCCTTTGACGGCGACGGCGACCGAGTGGTTTTTGTCGACGAACAGGGAAGGTTTGTACAAGCTGAACACAGCATGATTTTCTTTATACGCAATTTTGTTCCTTCAGGAAGTGCCTTTGTTTACGACCTGAAATGTTCCAATATTGTTCCTCAAGAACTTGAGAAAAAGAACTG
>JARRBX010000106.1 GCA_029982245.1 Candidatus Atribacteria bacterium
ACTCTGCAGGGAGTAGAAATGATTGTAGAGGGAGAGTGCGATGACTGGCCGGAACAGGTCTTCTACATGGTGGGTAGCATTGATGAAGCAAAAGCAAAATTTGACCAGTTGAAGAGCAAAAGCCGATGAAAGAGCTTCAGGTAATACTGCTGACACCAGAGGTAAAAACAGTCCTTTCCGGGGTAAGCCACCTTATTCTGGAATGCCCGGACGGGAAAAGAGGCATTCTGCCAAGACATGCTCCTGCGGTAATCGAGTTAGCCATAGGAGTTCTGGAAGCGCGCTTTCAGGGTGGAGAAAGAGAATATTACGCCATTTCAGGCGGAGTGGCAGAAATCACTCCTGAAACAGTGACCATTCTCACTGAGACCTGTGAAAAGGGGAACGAAATCGACGAATTCAGTACCAGAAGAATCTTAGAAAACACCAGGAAAGAAATACAAGAAAAAAGGGGAGATCCGGAAACCATCCGCCTCGAGGCCAGATTGCTGTTCTCTCTGGCAAAACTTAAAGCCAAAGAACTTAGCCAGAAAAGAAGCTAAAAGTGTTCCTTCAGCCTTTGAATTCCTCTACCCCCTGAGTACAAAAACCCAGGAAATTCTCTATTGCCCGCTCTATGCGCTCTGCTGCTTTGCCGTCACCGAACACGGAACGGGGAATGCGTTCTCCCCCGGCAAGAAGTCTTCTTGTTGCCTCCTCAATGATTCTTTCTTTCGAACACCCAACCAGAGCACCCAGGCCCGCCTCGAGCAACTCAGGCCTTTCAGTAACCTCTCTGGTAACCAGAACCGGTACCCCCAGCGCTGGTGCTTCTTCCTGAATACCTCCTGAATCGCTTATTACCAGGTTACTTCTTGCAAGGAGCTTTATAAAGTCTGAATAGGCAAGGGTTGAAAAGAGAAAAACATTGGGTATGCCCCTTAACAGGGAATAGATGGTGTTTTTGACCACCGGATTGGGATGAACAGAAAAAAAGAAGTTCACATCTTCAAACCTCTCCGATAATTCTCTAATTGCAAAAGCAACCTCTTCAATCCCTCTTCCCCAGTTTTCTCTCCGGTGAGCCGTCACAGTAATCACTTTCCTGGAAATCTTGAGTGCTTCTTCAAGTGTTTTGTTTACAAAGCCTTTTTTTTGAGTCAGGATTAGTTGCAAAGCATCGACAATAGTGTTACCAGTAACCACGACCTTCCCCTCGTCTATGCCCTCTCTAAGCAGGTTTACCTTAGCCCTCTGGGTAGGAGCGCAGTGAAGGTCAGCAAGGCGAGCCACCAGGGCTCGATTTATCTCTTCAGGAAAGGGTTGAAACTTATTCCCGGTTCGCAAACCCGCCTCAATATGAACACAAGAAACTCGGCAATAGAAAGCAGAAAGTGCTCCACAGAAAGCGGTAGTGGTATCTCCCTGGACGATTAGTAAATCCGGTTTTTCAAGTGTTACTATTTCTTCCAAACGAAGGCATAATTTCCCGGTCAGGCGTCCCAGGCTTTGGCGTTCACTCATGACTCTAAGATCATATCCAGGAACAATTCCGAACAAGTCAAGGAATTCTTTGGACATTTCCCGATGCTGACCAGTGTTCACAACCACGCAGGAAAAGTGCTTATGACGCTGGAACCTGAGAATGAGAGGGGCAAGCTTTATGACCTCTGGCCTGGTGCCTAAAACAAAAAGCACTTTAGCTCTGCCCAACAGGTTTTTCTCCTCCTGCTTCAGTAACCCCAAGTTGAAGACCCCATCTCATAAATAAGAAAACCACCACCAGAACCAAAAGAAGTGAATAGGTGCTGTTCTGGAGATAGCGATTGATGAAAATTGCCACCATACTGAAAATTAGACTTATGGAATAAAAAACCAAAACTGCTTTTCTGGTGCTGTAGCCACGTTTCAGCAATCGGTGATGCAGATGTCCTTCATCGGGCGACATCAAGGGCAAGCGATTTTTTTTGCGCCGCACGATGGCAAAAAAGGTATCAAAAATGGGAATACCCAGAACCAGAATAGGCACCAGAAGCGTAAAAGTAGCTGTACTTTTCAAGGAACCCTGAACGGATATCGTTGAAAGGACTATGCCCGCAAACAAAGCGCCTCCATCTCCAAGAAAAATGCGAGCCGGAGGAAAATTGTAACACAAAAAACCAAGCTCTGTTCCCATGAGCAAAAAGGCAATGAGAGCAGCAAGACTCCTTCCCTCTTGCAAAGCAACTACACCCAGAGTAAAGGAAGCAATAGCAGCAATGCCAGAAGATAAGCCATCCATACCATCTATAAGATTCAGGGCATTGGTTATACCCAGCATCCAAAAAAAAGTTAAAGGATAACCCCAGGCACCAAGATACAGAATGGCCCCCCAAGGAAGAGTAAAAAAACTGATAACCACGCCTGAAACCATTAAAAGAACTATTCCTACGACCTGACCAAAAACTTTTAGCGGGGGAGAAAGTGAAATAAAATCATCTATCAAACCGGTTAGAAAAACCACAGAAATACCAAGGAAAAAGAACACTGGAAGTTCCAAGTCAAACCAGAAATTGCTTCCCAGGAGAATCAGCATGAAAGGTAAGTAAACCGCCAATCCCCCAAGACGAGAAACGGGACGTGTGTGAATCTTGCGCACGCCCTGAGAACTATCGAGCCAGCCTTTGCGATGGCTGAGCCTGATAACCAGAGGAGTAAGTATCATAGAACCCAGAAAACCCAGCATAAAAACCAGAATCAGGTTACCCATAAGAACCTATTTCCTCAAAAGAGATTCACCAGAAAAAGGAATCATCTCTATACCGGCTTCCTGCAACATCTCGTCAGCCAAAGGGTCAGGGTAATGGTTTTGATATACAACCCGCACTATTCCGGCATTAATAATCATTTTGGCGCAGAGAATACAGGGCTTATGAGTGCAGTAAAGAGTAGCTCCCCGAGTACTTACCCCGTGAAGTGCTGCCTGAATAATCACGTTTTGCTCTGCATGAAGTCCTCGACATAGCTCTTGCTGCTTGCCAGAAGGAACACCCTGTTTGCTTCGCAAGCAGGTTTCCAGAGTGCAGTGCTTGATACCCGAAGGAACCCCATTGTAACCGGTAGCCAAAATCCGCTTTTCTCTGACCAGCACCGCACCTACCTTTCTGCGTAAGCAGGTAGAGCGAGAACTCACCAGTTCGGCAATGCTCATGAAGTACTCATCCCATTCAGGTCTTTTGACTTCCATCTCGTTCAAACTCCATAATTTTCTCTACTCTTCTCTGGTGTCGCCCACCTGCAAACTCAGCACTTAACCAGTTACGCACGATTTCACGCGCCAGCCCCTTACCGATTACCCGTTCTCCAAGAGTCAGCACATTAGCATTGTTGTGCTCTCGCGAGGCTCTGGCGGAGAACACATCATGACAAAGAGCTGCTCTTATCCCCTTCACTTTATTGGCTGCGATGCACATCCCGATTCCAGTACCACAGACCAGAATAGCTCTGTCGCCTCTGCCTGCCAAAAGGTCCTTGCTGACCAGAAAAGCAACGTCTGGATAATCACAGGGCTCAGCGCTGTAAGCTCCGTAATCAATCACCTCATGTCCCAACTCTTTCAAGAATCCTTTGAGATCCTCTTTTAAAAAGTAACCTCCGTGATCACTCCCTATGAGTATTTTCACTCCGATTACTCCTTTCTCTTCACAACAGTCGCTCTGTTTTTGTGGGCATAATCCCTGATGGTATAAAGATACTCCCAGGTTTCCAGTTTTTCAATCTCTTTGCGAATAAGCTCGCTTTGAGCAGGATCATGTTCAAAGAAAAGAAGCCCTCCCTTTTTAATCCAGGAAGCTCCCTCCAGCAACAACCTCCTTATTATTGATAAGCCGTCTTCTCCAGCAAGCAGGGCTTCCCGGGGTTCGTAAAAGCGAATTTCTCTGGGAAGCAATTCCCAATCCTCTAACCTCACATAAGGGAGGTTGGAAACCACAGCGTCGAAGAGAATGTTCTGGCCTTTAAACACTTCAAAAAGGTCCGACCTTAAAAACCTACAGCGGTCTTCTATACCAAGACGACGGGCATTCTTTTTAGAAAGGGCTATTGCTCTTTCTGAAATATCCACTCCGTAAAGCTTGACCTGCGGCACCCAGAATGCACAGGAAAGCCCTATAACCCCACTCCCACAACCCACATCACAAAGAAGAAGTTCTCTTGTGCTGGCCTTTTTAAGGAACAGAATGACTTCTTCCACCCAGCACTCGGTATCCAGACGTGGTATGAAAACCCCCTCTTCAACGTAAAAGGGGAGAGACATGAATTCCCACTCTCCAATCAGGTACTGAATGGGGACGCCTCTGGCACGTTCTTTAAGAAGGGCATGTAGCTTCTTTAGCTTTTCTTCTTCAAGGCTAAAATCCCAGAAAAGATGCACACGCGAAGGATCGGTTCCCAGCACAGAAGAAAGCAAAAGCCGAGCCTCTCTTGTGGGTGAGACAACACCAACTTTTTTAAGCAACCCAACTGCCTCTTTCCAGGCCTCGCGAACCTGAAGCACTCCTAACCAACCTTTTCAAGCATCCGGCTTCTTTCTTCGGCAGCAAGCGCCTCTACTATTTCCTCCAGGTCTCCCTCGAGAACATCTTCGAGGCGATAAAGGGTAAGGTTAATACGGTGATCGGTAACCCTGTTTTGAGGAAAGTTGTAGGTTCTGATTCGTTCACTTCGTTCACCACTCCCAATCTGGCTCTTACGCTCCCGGTCAATTTCTTCTTTCTGTCGACGACGTTCCAGGTCCAGAATCCTGGCGCGAAGTATTCGCATCGCTTTAGCTTTGTTTTTGTGCTGTGATTTTTCATCCTGACAGGTTACCACAATACCCGTAGGCAGGTGAGTTATCCTCACTGCGGAATCGGTAGTATTGACGCTCTGTCCCCCGGGGCCTGAAGAACGGTACACATCTATTCTCAAGTCTTCGGGTTTTATCTCGACATCCACTTCGTCAGCTTCGGGAAGAACAGCCACCGTAGCCGTGGAAGTATGAATTCTCCCTCCAGCCTCGGTAACAGGAATCCTCTGCACCCTGTGAACCCCGCTTTCGTATTTGAACTTGCTATAAGCACCTTTTCCCTCTATCGCTACAATAACTTCCTTAAAACCCCCAAGCTCGGTAGGACTTGCACTCATAACTTCA
>JARRBX010000107.1 GCA_029982245.1 Candidatus Atribacteria bacterium
CTCCAGGCGGCGCTTGAAAAGAATGCTGCACGCATGATTCACTTGCTTGAAGAAGAATTTATGGAAGGTCCGATTGATTCTTCCCTCTCTTTGCGCTTTGAGTTAAATGAGATTCTGGAGCATTATGTTGCTTCGAACCTGCGAGAAATAAATCTTAAATTTCTTTTCTTTGATTTTTTTCATCTGCTTCGCAAATACCAACTTCGCTTTCCAACCAGTCTGGTTTCTTTATTGAGGGCGCTTGTGGTGGCTGAGGGGACGGGAAGGGAATTAGATCCTGAGTTTTCCCTAGCTCCTTATCTTTCGGAATATCTTAGAAAGCTTTTGGTCCGTTGGTTCAGTCCAGAACGCATCAAACAGGATTTGCTTGATTATTTGCTGGAATGGGAGGGTTTGCTCAGGAATTTCCCAGAAAACACACGGGAAATTTTTTCGCAACTTTCTTCAGGGAAGTTTACCCTACGCCTTAAAAGCAAGGAAATTGAAGAGATCAATCGCCGCTTGGAAGCAGTAAGTACACGTCTTTCTTTAAGTATTGTCCTTGGTTCTCTCTTGATAGGTTCTTCGTTAGTTTATATTAATTTTCCTGGCATACGTTTTTTGAGCGTCTTGGGTATTCTTGGTTATGCGGTAGCTGCCTTTTTGGGCATTTTTTTGATCTTTGAAATGTTACGCCATCACTAACTATTCCAATTTCACTGCTGTGCCGTAAGCGATGATTTCTGCAGCACCGCTCATGACCATGCTGGTTGAAAAGCGCACTCCCAAGACGGCATCAGCACCTAAAGCATGAGCCTCTTCAAGCATTCTTTCTATGGCTAACTGCCTGGCCTTATTCATCATTTCGGTATATTCTTTGATTTCACCGCCCACCAAGGTACGCAAGGCTGCCATAATATCTTTACCCAACCATCTGGCTCGGATGGTACTTCCCTGTACAATACCCAGTACTTCCCTTATTTTCTTATTGGGCACTTCGGAAAGGGTTGAGACAATCATTTTTGAAACGTCTCCTTTCTTGACTTTCCGTTCAGAAAGATGAATTTTGCAATATATTTGTTTGTAAGATTAGGGAAGAACGATTAGTTTGGTGATTTCTTCGATAGAAGTTTCTTCTTTTTTAAAGTCACCAACTTTTTCACCGTGGCTCAATACCACGATTCGGTCAGCTACTGGGTAAACGTGATAGAGGTTATGCGATATAAAAATGCTCGATATTCCCTGATTTTTTAGCTCTTTTATGAATTCCAGAACCCTTTGTGATTCTTTTACCGATAGATTATTGGTAGGTTCATCCAGTATAACCAGTTTGGACTTGAAGTACATGGCTCTCGCAATTGCGACACCTTGTCGTTGGCCTCCCGAGAGTTCTTCAACCAGGGCATGGGGTGAGCGCAATCGGAGGTCTACACCCTCTAAAGCTCGCATGGACTCTCGTTCCATAAAAGGAATGTCCAGTAACCTTACCGTGCCCAGTTTATATTTTATCGGTTCTCTCCCCATAAATATGTTTCTCATTACGCTCATTTTAGGCACCATTGCTGCTTCCTGATAAATGGTTTCTATGCCCAGGGCGCGGGCCTCACGAGGAGAAGTAAAATGGCATTCTTTGCCCTCAAAGAAAATTTTGCCTTCGTCTGGAGGGAAAAAACCGGAAAGGATTTTAATCAGAGTTGATTTACCAGCACCATTATCTCCAAGCAGACCGACTATTTCCCTGTAACCAACGTGGAAGTCTACTCCTTTTAAAGCACAGACTCCACCAAACCACTTATGGATGTTTATCATTTCTACCAGGTGGTTATTGCTTTGCATTTGCTAACACCTCATCTTTTTTGCTCGCTCACGCACAAAGGTATTTAGTATAACTGCCAGTATTGTGGCCAGCCCTATGAAGACCCGGAACCAGTAACTTGGAGCTCGGGCCATTATCAAGCCGTTGTCAATTATTCGAATTAAGAAAGAGCCAATGACGGTTCCGATAACTGTACCTACACCACCGCTTAGTGCTGTTCCTCCGATGACGGTGGCTGCAATTGCTTCCATTTCCAGACCATTGCCCATTGAAGGTAGTGTGGTTTCTAAGCGAAACGATTGAACTATGCCAGCAAATCCAGCCAGAAAAGAGCAAAGCATAAAGTTTGATAACTTGACCCATTCGGTATTGATACCCATGGCTCTGGCAGCGGTTCGGTTGCCACCTGTGGCAAACATCCAATTTCCAAAATCACTCCTTTCAAGCACGATCCAGAGTAATACGACTACCAACAGATACCAGAAGATTGAGGCTCTGAAAATACTCATTTTCCCAACCAGAAAGGCTGTGGAAAGCTGGCTTGGAAAAGGAGGGGGCCATCCTCCACTGATAAGCAAAACCGCCCCCCGCCAGATGAGCATTGCACCGAGAGTAGTTATGAAGGAAGGGATTCCAAAGGTTAGGGTTACTAAACCGTTGATTGCGCCAAGAGCAACAGCAACCAGCAAGGCTCCCGCGAAAGCCAGGGCAGGAGGTAATCCCCAATTAATAAATAAAACCAACATGATTGGGCAGAAAGCAAAAACTGAGCCTACTGATAGGTCGAATTCTCCAGAAATCATCAGCATGGTTACTCCGAGTGCCACAATGCCAAGCTCGGGAATGATCTCCAGGATTACACTTATGTTTTCGCGGCTTAAAAAGAGAGGTGCAAGGCTAAAAAAGACCAGAATAACTGCCGCCAACATAATCAGGCTGCTTATTTCTCTGAGAAGCAGGATGCGCTTTAGAGAGGTTAAAAAACCACTGCCCATTTTGCAGACGCTCCTTTTCTATGGCTTCTATTTTTATATGAAAAGCTCCCCAGAGAAGCGATCGCTTCTCTGGGGAGCTTGTTTTTAGCGCACTCTTTGTTTGGATAGTTCGATGACCTTGTCCACGTTGGATGCGTCAACTACTGCATTGCCAGTGTTTACGTCCCAGGCGCTCAGGGCAAACTCCTTCATGAGGTAGAGTTGAACTATGGGTAGGTAGCCCTGTAGGTAGGGTTGCTGGTCGATGGTTAGCTTGATATATCCTGACTTAATTTCTTCGAGTACTTCGGGTACCAGGTCAAAACCACCAATCAACAGCTCGCCAGGCTTATAACCCAAATTGCGGGCAGCCTTGGCGGCAGGAGCGTGGTTGTACTCTACGCATATTACCCCTTTGGTTTCAGGATGAGACTGCAGATAAGCTTGAATTCTGGATTGAGCAACATCCATCTGCATGGTGGTGTCAAGACGCTCATAAGTATAACCAACTTCGTCAAAGTACTGCGTAATGCCTTTGGCTCTTTGCTCGGCCCATACCAGACCAGGACCACCTATACTGATAAGGAAGTGAAATTTTTGGTCTTTGGGCAAGTCTTCGGTTAATTTTTGCGCCAGGAAATATCCTGCTTGTACCAGGTCCTGACCAATGTAAGATAGTCTTGCGTTTCCTTTGGCTCCTTCGGGGTCATCAGTATTAGAACAGATTACTGGTATGCCCATATCTATTGCCTGTTGGATTACTTCATCAAACATGGTTGGATGAGGAATGGTGGTGATAATGCCGTCAGGCTTTTCAGCCAGTGCAGCTTTAAACTGGCTGAGCTGAGTAGCCAAATCTCCTTCAGTTTTGGGTCTTACAAATACAAAATCTACGTTAAGGAGCTTGGCAGCATCACTTGCTCCTCTGTACACAGCCGCCCAGAAAGGATTCTCTTCTCCGGCGTGTGAAATGAAAGTAAAACGATATTTTGCTGCATAGGAAACACCACTTATCAGCAAAGTTGTTACCACAACAACCATTACCAGAAAAAACAAGGATTTTCTCATGTTCTCTCCTCCTTTTGTTCGTTAAATGAAACCTTAGAAAAGGATTTGGTTGAGGAAGCTATAGCTCAGTTTTCACCTCCTTTCCTTTCTAAGAGAAGCCTGATGCTGAAACACCCTGCCTGTATATGTTATTATAACTTTACTTTTTCGTTTGTATACATAAGATGCAGTATGAAATTTAGTTTTTTGAATTTTGTCGAAATTAAAAAACGTTTTGTACATGATTTGTGGCTTTATGCCGAGGTTTGGGGGTTGCCAGAATTTGGTTACGCTCTTGCGAGAAACCAAAAATTACAAACTTTACCGCTTACAAGCCGTTGAGGTTCCTGCTTTGCTTTTGGAGCCCAGCGCCCCACCTCCTTATCCGGCTATTTTGTTCCTTCATTATTATCGAGGAAGTAAGGATAATCTCCGTGTGCTTGCGAATGAGATTGGCAAAGCGGGGTTCCTGGCTCTGGCAATCGATATGGAATATCATGGCGATAGAGCGCGGGAAGGAAAAGATGTTTTTTCTCCTGATATCCATGATGATCGACTGGCTTTTGAGAGAACCGTACAGGATGGGCTGCGAGCTCTTTACTTTTTGGAAAACCATCCTTACGTGAAGAAGGACCAACTTTTTCTCTGGGGAGTCAGCCTGGGTAGTATAATAGGCACTTTAATAGCTGGTAGGCATCAGCAGCTCAGGGGGGTTTTCCTGGTGGTTGGTGGAGGGAACCTTTCCAGACTACTCAAAGAAAGTATGCTGGATTCTCTGGTTGAGCTTCGCTACCATCTCTTGAAGCGGGGGATAGCTGTTCCTGAAGCGCTTAAAGGCTGGGAAGCTCTGGATCCCCTTTATCACGTTGGTTCTTTAGACTGGAGTACACCTCTTTTTATGTACAATGGAACGAAGGATGACATCGTGCCACCTCTTTGTACGCTGGAACTTTTTGAGACTGTTTCTTCTTTTAAAAAAATTCGCTGGTTTCCAACCGGTCACGGTCTACTTTTTGAGCGTAGCTTTGGTGTGCCTCAATTAGTGCTTGAAGAAATGAAGTCGTTGCTTTAGCAGGAGTAGGACTTGAAAAAAGCCCATAAAAACACCTATGGGAGGGTTGCCCTGTGGGGCAGGCAACCCTCCCATAGGTGCAAGGAGGGGATTTTCGCTATTCGAATTTTTCAACTGAGCATTAAGCATTATATTTATGATTTTAAAATTGTCAAGAGCAGTTGGGCTCTCTGTCAACTTGTGTGGAAATATTCTCTTGATGGTATGAATCCCAGTAACATCTTTCTCCAGTATACCTCTACATTCCTCAACCCATAAGAT
>JARRBX010000108.1 GCA_029982245.1 Candidatus Atribacteria bacterium
TCGCATACAGGTTTTGTCTGGACAAGGTGAACTGGCTACCCATACTTTTCCTTCTTCTATTTGAACCACCGTCTGACCCAGGGGACCTGACACTCGCAACTCTTTTTTAAGCTCAGGCGTAACCTGTAAGACTTGTTTTCCGCTGGCACTTTCTATAATAACGACGTAACCCCGGATACTTCCACCAAAATAACCATATTTCAGGAAAAAAAGAACCAGAAAAACGATGCCTATTGCTATCAACAACAAACGATTCTCACGAGAAAAAAGAAGTATCTTCACCCATCTCTACCACCGTTTTAGCTGTTAGCCAAAGACTTTTTAATCACTTCCATCTCGTGGAGAAGCATTACCAGACCACTTTCCAGACATTCGTTTCTGAGAGCTATGTGAGCAGGAACTCTGATAAGAGCTGGAGAAAAATTCCATATCCCTTCGACACCGGCTTCGACAAGTACATCTGCAACTCCCTGTGCCTCACGAGGAGGAACAGCGATAATACCTAAACAGGCCTCAAAAACTTTCACCCTTTCTTTTAGCTCCTCTACCGGATAAACCCAAACTCCTCCGACTTCTCTGCCGTATTTCTGGGGATCTTTGTCAAAAGCACCCACTATCCTTACCCCATAGCGCAGAAAACCTGGATAATTGAGCAATGCCCTGCCCAAGTTTCCGGCACCAACCAAAACTGCGTTTCGGTCTTTCTTTAATCCAAAAACCTCTTCAAGCCTATTGATTATCTCCTCAACCGGATACCCTTTGCGGGGAACACCCTCCAGGTTCACAGAGGCCATATCCTTGCGAATCTGGGTTTCATCCACCCCCAAAAGAAGAGCCACTTTAGAACTGGTAATAAACTCAACTCCAAGAGCTCGCGCCTCTCGAGCCAAATAATAACACCTGACGAGTCGTTGCGCTGTCCGCTTGGAAAGATTTTTCAAGGTTTTTCCTCCTCGAGAAAAATACTAATTCCTTTTTTTTAATTTTTATTTTAACATTTTAACGTCTCAGAGCTAATAGAAGCTGGTTCCCCCTAAAAGCCCCACCATGTAGCTCCTTGTAAAATTTATACCTACTATTTATAATATGGTCGGGACAAAACGGATAATGTGGAGAGGTGGCTGAGCTGGACGAAGGCGCCCGCCTGGAGAGCGGGTAGGCAGGTGTTGAGCCTGTCTCGTGGGTTCGAATCCCACCCTCTCCGCCAAGGTATGCCTCTGACCACGCTAGATGGGGAGTTAGCGGTGCCCTGTAACCTGCAATCCGCTATAGCAGGGTCGAATCCGGCATAAGGTGCTTTTCTGTAGTGCAGGTCTTGGTAAGGGGCGATGAAAGTCGGGTCTTGCGCAACGAATCCTTGCCAACCCCGCCAGGCCCGGGAGGGAGCAACGGTACGCAAGGCTCTTCGGGTGCCGCAAGGGTGCCTGACTGGAGCAACCTGCCCGGATTCCGGCTGTAGAAAAGTCATCGAGTGTCGGTGCGTGGTCAGAGGCAGTTTGTCGAAAAGTGGGTTTCGTAGAGTTTCTGGTTGAGGTGTAAATTTTGGACTATCTGGTACTATACCGTAAGTGGAGGCCGCTGCGCTTTGAGGAAATAGCTGGCCAGGAAATACCTGTAAAAATACTAACCAACAGCATCAAGAAATCCTCTATACATCACGCTTATCTTTTCTGTGGACCTCGCGGGGTTGGGAAAACCACCACAGCCCGCATTTTAGCCATGGCTCTCAACTGTGAGAAAGGCGTAACCACAACACCTTGTGGAAAGTGCAAAAACTGCACAGCCATCATCTCGGGCGGTTCACTGGATGTGGTGGAAATAGACGCGGCAAGCCACCGTGGAATCAATGAAATAAGAGACCTGCGAGAGAGGATAAAATACGCTCCACTTCAGTGCCGCTTTAAGGTCTACATCATAGACGAAGTTCATATGTTAACCCAGGAAGCCTTCAATGCCCTTTTGAAGACACTCGAAGAACCTCCACAACACGTGATATTTGTCCTGGCCACGACCGACCCCCAACGTCTTCCTGACACCATTCTTTCGCGATGCCTGAGAATAAATTTCAACGCTATTTCCGAAGAAGACATTGTTAAACAGTTAAAAAAAATCGCCCAGGCTGAAAATCTCGACATTGGTGAAGACCTGCTTTATAGGATCGCCCTGAAAGCAAAGGGTTCCCTACGAGACGCTGAAGTATACCTGGAGCAGCTCCTGGTGTGGGGCGAGGAAATAAATTGGGAAACCGTTTCGCAAATTTTGAGAGAACCAGACGACCAGGAAATGGACGACTTTGTGGAAGCCCTAAAAAGAGGTGACGAAAAAAGAGCAATTGTGATTTTCAACGGATGGATAGACAAGGGATTCAGCAGTGAGAACATATATTATAGTTTACTTGCTTACTTTCGAAATCTACTGATTTTCGCTTTGACTGGTGAAAAGAGACTGGCCCACGTCTCTCCCCAGCGTTCGGTAAAGCTAAAAGAACTACTTCAAGATTTCTCCATCCAACAGATACAGAAGATTCTAAAAGATTTCCAGGAAATAGAAGCCCTACTGCGCCATTCGCTTAATCCGCAAATTGTACTGGAACTGCGTATACTCCAGATAGCTCAGGAGTTAAGCAAAGGGAAAGAACGCGCCGAAGGTAGCGTTCCTCTCACATCTCCGGAAAGTGTTAGTAAACCCCAACAGAACGAAAAAGTGCCACCTGCTTCGGAACGTCCCCAAGATCCTTTCAGGGTTCATTGGCAAGAAATCCTCAAAACCATCAAAAATGAAAAAATATCCCTTTACGCTTTCCTGCAAGCTGCGGAGTGCAAGCTTGAAAACGAAAACAATGTAGTACTTTCTTTCGCTCCCTGCTATCAATTTCATAAAGAAAGTGTGGAAAGAAGCGATAACCTGTCCCTTCTGAAGGAAATATGCCAGAAAATAACCGGAAAAAACCTCCTTATAAAATGTGTAATTGATGAAAGTGTAACTTCTGCGGCTTTAGAAAATCCTTCCAAACCACAAAAAAATCCATTAAACGAACCCTCCACCACCAGACCTACACCCCAAACAAGAGTAATGGAAAAGACACCCACTCCTCCTTCCAATAACGGAGCTCTTTCTCTAAGTGAGGTCTGTGAAATGTTTTCCGGTTTGCTGGTTGGTTACTCTTCAAAAGACCATATGAAAGGTGGTTTAGAGGATGCAGAACTTCAGGAATCTTCTTAAGGAAGCCCAAAAGATGCAAGCCAAAATAGCTAAGGTACAGGAAGAACTAAAAAATAAAGTCGTGGAAGCTACCAGTGGCGGAGGAATGGTCAAAGTGACCTGCAACGGTCAGCAAGAAATTTTAAAAATCGAAATTGATCCCGAGCTCCTTGAAGAAAAGGATGTAGAAATGCTTCAAGATCTGGTCATGGCGGCTGTCAACGAAGCGCTAAATCGCTCTCGAGAAATGCTTCAAGAAGAACTGGGTAAAATTACCGGGGGTGCACAGTTTCCCGGCTTCTTTTAAGGGTGACAGCCATTGAGAGACCTACAAGTTTTACCTGAAGCAGTAAGTAAATTGCTTACCAGCCTCACCAAGTTGCCGGGCATTGGACCAAAAAGTGCCCAGCGTATTGCTTTTTACTTAGTAAAAGCACCTCGTGAGGAGATACAGCTCTTTTACCAAGCCCTAAAAGAGGTAGGAGAAAAAATAAAACATTGCTCAATTTGTGGCTTTTATGCAGAAGGAGAGGTCTGTAAGATATGCCAGGATGCTTCTCGGGACCGCAGTACCATTTGTGTGGTGGAAAAACCACAGGACGTTATTGCCTTAGAGCGCACCAGTTATCGGGGTTTATACCATGTTTTACAGGGTTCTCTTTCTCCGCTATCTGGCAAAACACCCCAGGACCTCTCGATCGAGGAGCTGCTACAAAGAATTCAGAAAGGCAACATAAAGGAGGTGATTCTCGCCACCAGTCCCTCTGTAGACGGAGAAGTAACTGCTCTTTTTATAGCTCGTAAACTTCGCACTTTCCCAATCAAAATCTCCATAGTTGCACGAGGATTGCCCCTGGGCGGCGATTTGGAACTCGCCGACGAACTTACCCTGGCCCAAGCCTTAGAAGGAAGAAAAGAGCTTCACGTAGATTAAAGAAGGGAGGATTCAACTTGAGAAAACCACTGGAAATACGCTGGCATGGAAGGGGCGGACAGGGAGTGGTTACCGCCTCCAAAATTCTTGCTGAAGCACTGTTACAAGCAGGTAAATACTTTCAAGCTTTCCCAGAGTACGGACCAGAAAGAATGGGGGCACCAGTAAGAGCATACAACCGGGTAAGCGACCAGCCCATCAGAATCCATTGTGGCGTAACCAACCCGGAGTTTGTAATAGTGGTAGACCCCACCCTGCTTTCTTCCGGTGACATTCTGGACGGTTTAGTACCCGGAGGCACCGTAATTGCCAATTTCGAAGGAACTCCTCAGGAACTCAGGGAGAAACTGGCTATTAAAAACGGGAAGGTAGTCACCGTAGATGCTTCCGGGATATCCCGGGAAATCTTGGGAAGAGTGGTGGTCAACACTCCCATGCTTGGAGCGCTGTGCAAGGTCTTTGATGGCGTATCCCTTGAAGTAATCGCTGACGCAGTAAAACATCAGTTTGGAGAAAAATTACGGCAAGAGATTATTGATAAAAACATCGCTTGCTTAAAAAAAGCTTACGAG
Organism: Candidatus Atribacteria bacterium; assembly: GCA_029982245.1. GTDB lineage: Bacteria > Atribacterota > Atribacteria > Atribacterales > Thermatribacteraceae > Thermatribacter > Thermatribacter velox. The sequence goes on from JARRBX010000108.1 coordinate 4,708, forward strand.
GAGGCGCAAATAGCATGAGCAAGCTAAAAGGATGGAAAGAGTTAACACCTGGGGGCATAATCACGGAAGCTGGTAATGCCCGGGAATACAAAACAGGAGACTGGCGAACTGAAAGACCTGAAGTTGACAAGGAAAAATGCATAAACTGCCTGTTTTGCTGGGCTTACTGCCCCGACGGATCAGTGCTGGTAGAAACCGAAAAGGGCATAATGAGTGGTTTCGATTACGACCACTGCAAGGGCTGTGGCATCTGCGCCAGCATTTGCCCCGTAAAGGCAATAACTATGATCCCTGAGCGATGAGCCCGGAAAGAGAGGTAGATTAACATGGGAAAAATAATGGGTATGAACGGAAACGCTGCCGTTGCTTATGCAATGAAACAGATTAA
>JARRBX010000109.1 GCA_029982245.1 Candidatus Atribacteria bacterium
GGCGTTGGGTACTTCGTAAAGCTCTGCAAAAAACTCAAGGTATTCCTGGGCAGTCATTTCCTTGTAAAAGTACTGGTTTTCAGAAACCACGCCGATGCGTCTTTTAACATCGATGTTGCCCTCTTTTAATTCTTCACCAAGAAGGTAAATTTTGCCGCTTGTGGGTGGAATAATGCCCAAAAGCATCATGATGGTGGTAGTCTTACCTGCTCCGTTGGGTCCTAAAAAACCATAGATGTCGCCTTTTTCTACCTGTAAGTTAAGATTATCCACCGCTTTGAAGCCGTCATATTCTTTACAGAGGTCAATGGTCTGGATCATGTGGTTTCACCCTTACCCCCCTTCTTTAAGATAGCCAAATAGAGAGAGACAGCAATACTCGAAGAATATTATTGCGGATTTTCTGAAAAAGTTCCAGAAGTAGCTGAAAAAGGGGTTTTTTCTTTTGAGGTAGGGGTACTTGATTTTTGGAAGGTTTCGTGTTATTTTTCCTTGAGTTTTACTCACCCGGGGAGCTCCCCAGGTGAAGAGAAAAATTTAGCGAGCTCCCCAGGCCCCCTCCTCAGGAGCTTGAAAAATTAAATTGACATCTATATTATAAGGTTTTTTTCAAGGATTGGACAAGCTTTGAAGGACTTTTTGATTTCCGTTTTTTGAAGAAAATTGGCAAGGGAACTGTCACACTGGTAAAGAAGTGGCGCGATGTGTTGCTTTTTTGAAGGGATTGTCTATGCCTGAGCTTCCTGAGGTTGAAGTTGTACGCAGAGAGCTTTTGCAATGGGTCAAAGGCAGGGAAATACTGGGTGTTGAGAGCCTGGATCCTAAGTTTGTTTTACCCTCGGAAAGAGTTGAAAAGAAAGTGATCCAGGATGTTTTGCGCAAGGGAAAATTTCTCTTTTTTCAGCTTGACGATGGTAACTGGATTCTTTCTCACCTGGGAATGACTGGTCGCTTTGTATTTTCTCAGCAAAAGATTACCTCGCCTTATCTTAGATTTGTTTTTTGCTTTCACGGGAACTGGCTTTTCTACCTGGATACCAGAAAATTTGGTCGCTTGCAATACTTGACTTCTCAGGAACAGAAAGTTTTCTGGGAAAAGATAGGTATAGACCCTCTTTCTTCCGAATTTACTCTGGAGAACTTCTTGAAGCTCTTTGAAGGCAAGAAGACTCAGGTCAAAAGTTTTCTTATGGACCAGCATTATGTGGCGGGTCTGGGCAATATATATGTGAACGAGATTCTTTTTCGGTCCGGGATTCACCCTCGAACTCCGGTGTCGACGCTTTCTACAAGTCAAAAAGAAAGACTTTTTGTAACCATCCTTGAGGTTCTAAAAAAGGCTATAGCACTTCAGGGTACCACCATTCGGGATTTCAGCCATGGTGAGGGTGAAGAGGGTGGATTTCAGGAGTTTCTACTGGTTTACGGGAAGGCCAACTGTCCTGTTTGTGGTCGGGAAATAAAACGGGAGAAAATCCAATCCCGAAGCACTTTTTTCTGTTCTTTTTGCCAGAGAACTCAGTGTGACTGACCGTTTTGGAGGAGTCAAACATAAAGCGCATTGATTTTGTAACCTGGAGACACCGAAAAAGCTCTCTTTGGGAAGGTTTGCTCGATTTTCTGTTTCCACAGCACTGCGTGGTCTGCGGGCATTATGTTCCCGAAGGAGGATTCCCACTCTGTAATTCCTGTTTAGAGAGAGTTAAGTTGCTTGGGGATTCCATATGCAGTTTTTGCGGGCGACCCCTGGATAGCACCCAGAGTCGAATATGCCGGTACTGCCGCCATAAAAGTTTTTCTTTTGCCTGCGCCCGTTCGGTGGCCCTATACGAAACTCCTCTCAAAGAGTGCATTCACGCTTTTAAGTATCGAGGCATTACCACCCTGCTTCCTTTTCTGGGAAACCTTATGCTGGAATATCTCGAGCGCAACCCTTTTTTACGGAAAGTAGATGGAATCGTGGCTGTTCCACTGCACAGAAGCCGTTTACGAGAGCGAGGCTTTAATCAGTCTCTGTTGCTTGCTCGCTACGTGGCAGAGGGGTTTAACCTACCAGTTCTCTCTGGCGTGCAGCGAGTAAAATCTACCCTGCCTCAGGTTGGCCTTTCCCACAAAGAGCGGGAGAAAAATCTCAAGAACGCCTTTTGCGTGGTGCGTTCCCACGACCTGGTTGATAAGGAGATTTTGATTGTCGATGATGTGTTTACATCAGGAGCCACGGTGGAGAGCCTGGCGAGAACTCTTTTGAAAGCGGGAAGCAAAAGAGTGATGGTTTTAACCTGTGCTACTTCTTCGCTCACCTGAAAGTTATCAACGTGACCCAACTTTTTATACTGCCTGGGTAGTCAACGCTACTTTTTGAGGGAGTTCGAATTGCCTCTGCCTGAGTTCGGGTTATTGGAATACTAATTCAGGCTATAAATAATTTGTCATTAGGAGAACCTGGACGAATTCTCTTAACGTGGTATAATTGAATTAAAATTCATTTTTTGAATATTCATTCCAATGAAAATCAGCGAGCTTTCTTTGGAAGAAGTGGAATTGATTACCCGAGTGGCCTGGTTGCATTATATGGAAGGCCTTACTCAACGTGAGATTGCTCAACAGCTAAGCCTTTCCCAACCCAAGGTTGCTCGCCTGCTTGACAAAGCCCAGAAGATAGGCATTGTGCGCTTTGCCATCGAATCTCCTTTTGGGAATTGTTTGCGTGTGGAAAGGGAAATATGCAAGCGCTTCTCTTTGCAGGATGCAATGGTGGTTCCCTGTCTTCCTCAAAATGACGTCTTTGAAGTTCTGGGTAAGGCGGGAGCTTGGTACTTGGAGCGGGTGCTCCGTGATGGTGACCTGGTGGGCATTGCCTGGGGAAGAACCTTAAAGCAGGTTGCTCTTTCTGTGAAAAATGCCAAAGTGAAGAACCTTAAGTTTGTCACCCTGGTAGGTGGACTTACGGCTTCTGCTTCCCTCAATCCCTACACCATTGGTGAACGTCTGGCTTCCATTTTTGATGGAGAATGCTATTACCTCTATGCACCGGCAGTGGTGGAAAACAAGGAGATACGGGACTTTTACCTCAACGAGCGCATCAACCAAAAAACCCTGGAGCTTGCTCGAAAAGCGAAATGGTCTTTAGTAGGCATTGGGGCAGTGGATGCCCGCCATTCGATTTACGCCCTTACCGGGTTTATTGAGTATCAGGAATTGGAGCTTCTGCGCCAGCGAGGCGCAGTGGGCGATATCGTGGGTCAGTTCTACGACCGGAATGGCCAAATTCTGGACACTCCCTTGCATGATCGTACTGTAGCTTTGCCTCTTTCTGACCTACGTTCCATGCAGAATGTGATTGGAATAGCTGGAGGATTGAACAAAGTGCCCGCCATTCTGGGGGCTTTGAGGGGGGGCTTTGTGAAAATATTGATTACTGATGAGCGCACTGCTTGGGAGATTTTGAACGCTTCCTGAAAGGGGGTATAGATGTGGCTCGAGTACTCTGTGTGGGAATTCTGGTTGCTGATTTGATTGGAAGACCTATTGAAAATTTTCCTGAAAAAGGAAAGCTCCTGCTTGTGGATGAAATGTCTCTCCATGTTGGAGGTTGCGCCCATAACACAGGGGTAGATCTTCACAAGCTGGGAGAGGAAGTCCAGATTATAGGTAAAGTAGGTCGGGATGGGTTAGGAGAGTTCATCATCAATTCTCTGCGCAGGAGGGGTATGGATACCTCTGGGATACTTTTTACTGATCAGGCAAACACTTCGGCTACCATGGTGTTGCTTGATTCCTCAGGTGAGCGGACTTTTCTGCATTATCCTGGAGCTAATCGAACCCTGCGTTCTCAGGACATAAGTGACGAAATGCTTGCCGCTTCTCAACTGGTGCATGTTGCAGGGAGCTTTTTAATGCCCGGTTTTGATGGCGAAGAAACAGCTTTACTTCTTAAAAGAGCAAAAGCTTTAGGAAAAACAACTTCGCTGGATACCGCCTGGGATGACACCGGTTCCTGGTTCTCTCTTCTGGAGCCGGTTGTGCCACATCTGGATATCCTGATTTCCAATTATGATGAAGCATCCAGAATCTCTGGGAAAGAAGAGCTTCCTGACATTGGGGCTTTTTTCTTGAAGTTTGGGATTCAAGTGGTGGCTATAAAAATGGGCCCTCAGGGGAGTTTTATCATGACCCCTCAAGACAAGGTGCTGGTTCCACCTTTTACTGTAAAAGCTGTTGATGGCACCGGTGCTGGTGATGCCTTTGCAGCAGGATTTATCTTTGGATACCTCAGGGGCTGGGACTGGTATCAGGTGGGTCGCTTTGCCAATGCCTGTGGGGCTATGTGTGTTCAGATGATGGGTGCTACTGAAGGTGTGGGTAGTTTTGAAGAGGTTGCCGAGTTTATCAGGTCAAACAGTGCCTATTTGGGAGGGGAAGTCAATTGATTGGCGTACAGTTTGGGGCGGGCAACATTGGTCGGGGTTTTATGGCCCACCTTTTCCGGGAGTCGGGTCTGGAAACGGTGTTTGTGGAAGCAAGAGAGGAGCTGGTCAGGGCATTAAACAGTCGGGGATGGTATCCGCTCAGGTTGCTAAAAAAAGATGGAAGCAGTGTCGATTTGAAGATAGATAAAGTCAGAGCTTTTTTGCCCTCTGAGAAGGAAAAAATTTCCCAGGCAATAAGTGTGGCAAAAATTATTGCTACTGCGGTAGGAGCCCACAATCTTCCTGCCATTGCGCCTTTTTTAGCTGCAGGCTTTGCCCAGCGATGTCGAGAAAGCGGAGAAGCGATTAACGTTCTTTGCTGTGAAAACCTGAAAGACGCACCTCAAGTGCTGCAAAATCTGGTGCTGGAGCATCTGGAAGGTGAAGAAGAGAGGAAGTTTGTTGCCGAGAAAGTCGGTTTTGTGGGTACAGTTATAGCACGTATGGTTCCTGTTGTGGATGCTCGCTTTGGTGTGGATGACCCCCTTTTTCTGGTCGCCGAGCACTATTACCGTCTACCTTATGATGCGAAAGCAGTGAGAGGTGAGATGCCTCGCATTGTGGGATTGGTTCCGGTTAAAAATTTTGTGGCAGAGATGGACCGCAAATTGTTTATTCAT
>JARRBX010000012.1 GCA_029982245.1 Candidatus Atribacteria bacterium
ACCCAGACAAGGGCTCGCTCCAGCTCCTCCTCATCATAAATTTTCTCCTCGATTCGCCGTAAAACTTCGGTCATGTCCACATACTCAACTCGCATACCGAGGTAGTCCTCAAAAAAGTCTGCATCCACTATGGAACCAGCAATACCCATAGAAACACTTCCTATGGCAAGATAGGACTTGTTTTTCATTATGGATACAGCGAGTGCTCCTCGAGCAAACTTAAGAAACTTTTCCTGCACATCTTCAGGAATAAAATTGTCATCCTTATCCTGCACGTCTTGACCATAAATCTTAAAAATAGGTAACCCTTTTTGATTGTGAGCTGCAGAAACCGCGGCAAGATACACCGCACCGGGGCGTTCAGTCCCGTTAAAACCCCACACTGCTTTGGGTAGCTCCCTTGACATATCCATGGTCTCCGAACCATAGCACCAGCAGGGAGTAACCGTTATCGAAACCCCAACCCCTTCTCTGTGGAAAAACTCATCCACCATTCTTGCTTCAGCAACACCACCAATGCAACGATCCGGTAGAATACACTTCACCCGCTCCCCATTAGGCAGAAAGAGGTGTTGTTCCAAAAACTCTGCCACCAGCCGGGCAAGTCGCATGGTCTGTCCTTCCAGCGATTCTCTGACTCCACCGTAACGCCCGTCAACAACCGGACGAATGCCTATTTTGGGGAAATCCTCCACAAACCTTTTTTCTCCCCGAAACACTTTAATCGAGTTTAACATGGAAATTCCTCCTTACCTTAAGGTGCAATGTGTAACACTTCAAAGTAACGAAATTGATTTAATTTTATCTCCTCGTTACCACCCAAAACCAAAATGAGCCTTCAAAAAAATTTTACCTCTCCCTCTCCAAACACTCTATCAAAGCCTATTGTAAGTGACTGTTCTCAGACCGTCAATCCGTTTGCTCCCCAAAAATTTTTGATATCGATTGCAAAATCCCAGAATCACCTGACGGAAAGACTGGTTGCTTCCTCGAAGCTGCAACAGTTAGCTACCAAAACACTATTGTCATCAGGTGCATGCTCTGCCATAATAAATGCATGCTAAAAAGAGTTATGACGCTCTTTTTAATCTGTGGAGTTGCCTTGTCGTTAGGCGCTCTCGCCTCGGCGCAAAATCTGCGTGGAGTCTGGGTAGACACAAAAAGCATCCCGCGCACACCAGAAGAAATTACAACTATGGTTGACCAATTGTACCATGTCGGCTTCAACGCCATTTTCCTGGAATCTTTTTACCATGGAGAAACCATATACCCTTCCTCCTTCCTGGCTTCTCTGGGACTGCCCAAACAACAAAAGCTTTTTGCAGAGGCTGGATACGACCCCTTAGAAGTCTTTTTGAGCGAAGCTCATAAACGCTCCATGCAAGTTCATGCCTGGGTACACATCTTTTATATAAGTCTGGATGAAGCCGGAGAAATACTCAATCTTTATCCCCACTGGGCAGTGGTGAGTAAAGAGGGAAAACCAGGTTATCAAAGTGGTAACCACTTCTTTTTCTGGCTTTGTCCCATGGAGAAGGAAATATGGGATTTCTATCTCAATCTTTTTTCAGAAATAGCTGAAAAATATCCCGTTGATGGTATTCATTTCGACTATTGCCGCTTTCCCGAATTCACCCTTGCAGACACTTGTTATGCCCAAGCGCACCGCCAGAGTTTTTTTGCAAGTTACGGCCTTGACCCCATAACGCTTTCCCCTCTGGAAAACCCAACAGCATACAAGCAGTGGATTCAATTCCGCACCGAACAGCTCACGGAATTTGTACGCTACCTAACCAGCAACTTAAAGAATCGTTTCCCTGCATTGCTTCTTTCCTGTGCCATAAAACCCCTTGGCTTCCCCCTGGGGTTGTACCTCGGAGCTTTACAGGATTGGCCTACCTGGGGCAAAGAAAAACTCTTTGATTTTCTGGTTGCCATGACCTACACTTCAAGGCCCAGGGAATTTGAGGGCATGGTCCACTGGGTAGGAACCTTTCTTGAGGAAACACCTTTTGCGGCAGGTGTATGGGCTTTCAACCAGAAAACAGAAACTATTCTTGAAGAGATCAAACGAGCTCTATGTTACTGTTACCCTCTTACAGGAATAGTAATTTTTGCTTACCCTTACCTCTCCAAAGAAACTTTGCATGCGCTTACCCAGGAATTTCTCTCCGGCAATTGTTCTCCAACGAAAGCCTTTCTGCCCCTCTCCTTCTACCAGGTTAACCATCGCTCGGCACACGTATTCTTCACTCAGGAAGCCGTCACCGTCGATGGTATATTGAGCGAAACCAGCTGGAAAAGAGCCGACTGGCAAAACAACTTTATCACTATAACTGGAGAACCCTCCCGATATTCAACCTCTTTCGCCTTGCTCTACGACAAAGAAAATCTTTACTGTGCCTTCAAGCTCGGGCTGCTTACTCCCACCCAGTCTCGTTTCAGGGAACATGATAGCCCGGTATTTTATGAGCCTTCGGTAGAGATTTTTATTGACCCCTTTGCCAATTCTGGCATCTGGTACCAGATTGCAATAAACTATAACGGTACTGTCTATGATTCTTTTTCACTTACTGGAAGTAGATTCAATGGCAACTGGAAAGTGGCCGTCCACAAAGATTCCAACGATACCCTCTATATCGAGATAGCTCTTCCTTTCCAGGAGCTCGGCAAAAGGCCGGAAAAAGGAGAAATTTGGGGAGCCAACTTCTGCCGCAACGAACCGGAAAAAGACGAATTCAGTGTTTTCTCGCCTGTACCTGGTTTATATGCTGCACCAACATTGCTTGGCAACATAATTTTTGGAAAATAAATTTGACATTAGCACAGAAACATGATGCAATATCAGAAAAAGAGACTAAAAGCGTGGAAAACAAAAAAACAGAAGATAAAAGCACCTGGGCAATCGGAGGAGGTACCTTGCTTGGATTAGGCATTGGCTTTTTCTTTCTCGGAGGAAATAGCCATGCTTTCGTCGGTTCTCTTCTTGGAGGAATTGGTGCCGGCCTCATCACAACTTCCATTATCTCAAGAAAAAAGGCGTAGCGTTATAATCACACAAACCTTTACTCACCTCAGGTATTTGCTTAACCCAGCTTCCCCCGTATAGCGCACAAGAGCTTCAACTTGGATGTTGGTTTCCACAGCATACTGACAGTAGTTTTTGCGAAGGTAACCAATGGGATCTTTTATATCGCGCCAGGCATAAAGTAGCGCTCCAGCAAGGTAACCCGTGCGCCCATGTCCACCAATACAAAAAATGCCTACTTTTTTACCCTCTTCAAGTTTTTCAATTAGCATACTAACATAGCGTTCCAGAACATCTTCGGGAAGAATGTACCCATCGAGAATGGGAATATATATGATTTCTCCTCGGAAACCCAGCTCCCAAACACCCCCTGGCAGGTGATCCAGAGGAACCAAGACTTCCACACCTTCCTCAACCAGTCTTTCCCAACCACTCAAACCGCAAAGATACAATCTGTCAAACAACACAGTGGGACTCTTATGACAGACAGGCATTCAGGCATCACCTCAATCATTAATCACAAAAGGCACCAGGGCCGATTTGACTTTTACCCCAGGAATGTTCCCCAGTTTCCCAGTCAAAGCTCCAATCTGGTCAGTATTCCCATTAACAATTAAAGCAATGACCGAGATGTTGTGCTCCCGATAGGGAATCCCCATTCTACCCACCACAATATCTCCAAACTCACTCAAAATTCGGTTAACAGTGCCAGCCTGTCGTTTTCTGTCGGTGATTACAATACCAACCACGCCCACTCGCTCATCCATTTCGAAACTCACCCTTACGAAGTATTTTCTGATTCAGGGAAAACATATCTCGCTCCAGCTCAACATACAAACTATAGTAACTGTCAAACCAACCCAAAAACTCCTGGCGAGGATAATACTTCCGCTTTACTCGAAAAGTTTTCCGATAAGCCTCGTCGACACTTTTATAAAAATCGCTTCCCAAACCTGCAAGCAAAGCGGCCCCTTTCAGACTTCCCTCTGTATCCTCAGGAACGGCAATTTCTCTGTTTAAAACATCAGCCTTCAGTTGCATCCAGAAACTGTTACGAGTACCCCCACCCACGTTGCTTGCTTCCTCTGCTTTTATCTTTAGTTCTGTTTCCATGCCTTCCCACAATTTGCGATACTCAAAACAAATTCCCAGCACCAGCCCACAAAAGAGTTCTTCAAGGCCTGCGTCTCCACTTAAACCCAGGAATGCCGCCCGAGCACCGGGATAATGGGCACCTAAAAGATAAGGTAGAAAAAGAGGAATGTTATCTCGTGGTGGTAAAGGAAGAACCTCAAATAAAGAATAATCTTTACCAGTTATTTTAAGCAACCAGTCAACAGCGTAACCGCCGCTGTAAATGCCGTTCATGGCATACAACCTTGGAAAAACCACGTGCTGACCCCAGGAAAAAGGTTTGCTGAATTCAGAAACTTCTACCCGAGGAATAGTGGAAGGAATCATAGTCAGGGATTCGGTGGTTCCAGTAGAAATGAGTGCCCTGCCCTCTTCAAAAACTCCACAGGCCAGCGCTGCACAGAGATGGTCATGACCACCAGTAACCACCACCACCTTATCGGAAAAACCCAGTTCTCTTGCCACATCATTCTTCACTACTCCTATAGCCTTGCCCGAAGGACAAAGAGGAGCCAATTTGGATACGGGCAAATCCAGCATAGAAAGCCCTTCTTCCCACCAGGCGAGTTTTCTCTGGTCAAAAAACATGGTGCGCGAAGCCAAAGAATAATCAAAAGAACACTCACCAGAAAAAGCGTACAGGATATACCCCGACATCGAAGTCCAAAGAGCGGTTTTTTCAAAACGTTCAGGCTCTTTTTCTTTGTGCCAGAACAACTTGTAAAAAGAATACTTGTTCTGGGGGAGAAGACCTGTAATCTGGTAAACATGCTGTGGATCCAGCAGGTTGCGCATCTTTTCAAATTGTTCCTCAGTCCGAGTGTCGTACCAGGGAATACAATCTCCAACCACTTTCCCCCGGGCATCAATGCCAACCATTACTTCAGCAAAACTCGAAACACTCAATGCAACAATTTCCTTTCGCAAGGTCGCATCGAAACTCTTAATGGTCCCAATAAGAGACCTAAAAATTTCCTCTGGACGATAATTTTCACCATAAGGACTTGCAACAAGTGGTGTTCGAAAAGAACCGAACGCCAACCTCTTTCCCTCGGCGTCATAAATAGCAACTTTGGTGTTTGTGGTTCCAACATCAATACCCAGCAAATATCCGCTTTTGTCCATAAAACGAAACTACCCCTTAACTCCTGTAGGCTCACCAATCGACTTTAAATCCGAAAAAGCGACACACTTGCTGCGTGAAACGAAAACAATGCACTTGGTAGGACATTTTTCCACACACGCACCGCACAGAGTGCACTTTTCGTGGTCAATTACTATCCTACCCTCTTTAAAGCTTATTGCCCCTACCGGACAGGTCCTTACACAGAGCTGACACTTAATACAACCTTTTTTACAAACCGCTCGCACTTCTTTTGCTCCTTGCAAAGAAGTGCAGGCAACCACTACCTGGTCTTCCTGGGAAACCAGCCCCAGAACATTGCGCGGGCACTCGCGCACACACTTACCACACCCGGTGCATTTTTGCCAGTCGATAATTGGAAGCTTTTCTTCCTTATCAATCACAATAGCTCCAAAGGGACACACCCGTTCACAAGTGCCATAACCCAGACATCCGAAAGGGCAAGCCTTGGGAGAAAGACCCAGAACTGCAACTGCTCTGCAATCCTCGATACCATGATACTCAGCAAACTCCTGAGCCGTGCCCCTACCTCCCTGACAAAGAAGCAACGCTCTCTGGGGTTTAATTTCCGAAACACTTGCTCCTGTTAGCTTGGAAATCTCCAGCCACACTCTTGCCCCTCCCACTGGGCAGGCATTAACGGGAGCATTACCCAGAGCAATGGCTTCAGCAAGGCCACTGCAACCAGGATATCCACAAGCTCCACAGTTAGCACCAGGTAGAATTTCCTCGATTCTCTGAGCCAGAGGATTAACTTCCACAGCAAACTTTTTTGCAAACCACCCCAGCATCAAACCAAAAAGAAGCCCTAACACACCGACCACAATTCCAGGCAAGGCTATGCCCATTTTCAAAGCCTCCTCACTTAATAAGACCTTTAAAACCCACAAAAACCAGTGCCAGGAGACAGGTTGAAATAAAAACTATGGGATACCCTTTCCAAAACCCAGGCACTTTGCTAAACTGCAATTTTTCCCGGATTCCAGCTAGCAAAAGTAGTGCTACCGTGAATCCCAACGCCACACCAATACTGTAAATAGCCACCTGTAAAGGCCCGTAACCATAGTCAACCCCAAAAAAGGTAACCGCCAAAATAGCACAGTTAGTGGTAATAAGGGGGAGGTAAATACCCATAGCCCGATAAAGATTGGGTAGGTTCTTCTTGAGAATTATTTCCACAAGCTGCACCAAAGTAGCAATAACCAGAATGAACACCATAATCCTTAAATACTCAAGATGTAGGGGAACCAGGATAAAATTCCAGAGCACCCAGGTAACCAGAGAAGCAAGCACCATTACAAAAGTAACAGCCATACCCATCCCCAGCGAGTTCGCCACACTCGAAGACATGCCGATATAGGGGCAGAGGCCTATATAGCGGGCCAGGATTATGTTGTCAACAAACGCAGCACTCAAAAATATCTTAAGCAACGTAAGCAGTCCTGCATCCATCACTTATTCCCCCTTGCAAAGCGGTTCAAAAGAGCAATATAGATACCAATCACCAGAAATGCTCCTGGTGGCAAAATCATCACCATCATACCCTGATAAGTCGCTGGTAAGACAGGAACTGAGAGAATTTGTCCGTAACCAAAAAGCTCTCTGGCCACCCCAATGGCGGTAATTATCAGGGTAAAACCTACTCCCATACCCAGTGCATCCACAATGGAAGGCAAAAGAGAGTTTCGGGAAGCAAAAGCTTCTGCTCTCCCCATAATCATACAGTTCACAACAATCAAAGGTATAAAGATACCCAGCGCCTTGGAAAGTGGTGGGAGATAAGCTTTCATAACCAGGTCCACTATAGTGGTAAAGGTGGATATTACCACTATAAAAATGGGAATGCGAACCTGACTGGGCACAAAACGGCGAATCAAAGAAATTACCATACTGGAACAGGTGGTAACGAAAATCACGGCTGCTCCCATAGCCAGACAGTTTTCTACCTTAACTGAAACCGCAAGCACTGAACACAGACCGATCATCAAGCGCAGAATAGGATTTTCTCCAACGATACCATTTTTGAAAACATAAAAAAGGCTTGTTCTGTTACTCAACGGGAGCTACCTCCTTTCAAGTAATCAATAACTCCAAGGCAAGCTCGAACCATGGCTCGTGAAGAAATAGTAGCCCCGGTTATGGCTTTTACATCCTGATTAAGCTGGAAAGGATCGTTAATTGATTTTCCAACAAATTGCCCAAGAAACTCAGGCTCTGCAACATTAGAACCCAAACCCGGGGTTTCCTGGTGTTCCAGAACCTGGATGCCAGTAATCGTATTATCCACCGTGGAAACGCCTATAAGCAAAAGAATGGGGCCTCCATATCCGCTGCTTTCAACTTTGAAAACATAACCTACTTCTTTATCTCCAGAAAAAGCCTGATAAAGCTCTAAAATGGAGAAGTCTTTGCTTTCTGGTTCTTCAGGAAGGGTCACTTCGATTTTTTGAAAAGTATCAGCACTCGGAAAAACTGCTCCTAAAGCTTCTTTGAGTTCTTCTTGAGCCCTTCGCAAAATTTCTTTTTGAGTAACCTCGTTCACCGCTGCCAAAGATACCGCAGCTATTACACAAACCAGAGCCAGTACCGATGCCACCTTCAAAATGTCTTTCATCTCGGCTTCACCCCAAATCTTCTGGGTTGATGGCGGTCCATAAGGGGAACCAGAGCATTCATGGCCAGAATACCAAAAGTTACACCTTCGGGATACCCTCCTGCGATGCGTATCAGAGCAGTAATCGCACCTGCCCCAAAACCGAAAATGTAGCGCATGTTCTGAGTCATTGGCGTGGTTACATAATCAGTTGCTTTGAAACAGGCACCCAAAACTGCACCACCAGCAAGAAGGTGATAAAGGGGATTTTCACCCCCCAGGAAGGCTACCAATGTCAAACCGACAAAAAAGAAAACTGGGATATCCCAGCTTACAATACCCCTCCACAGAAGGTAAAAAAATCCAGCCAGCAAAAGCAAGGCAGAAATTTCCCCAATAGATCCTGGAACCAGACCCACAAACAAACGCCACAGTATATGTGGATCCAGTTGCTTTAAGGTGCTGTAACCAAACATTTTGGAAATACCAAGAGGTGTGGGGGTAGTAACCACATCGACTCCCGAGACCAGATTGGCCGCACCCTGTTCCAGGTTGGGGAAGGCAAAAGGAACCTTGGCAACCCAGGTAGTCATGGCTTGGGGCCAGGACACAAGTAGCACTGCTCTGCCCACTAGAGCAGGATTAAAAATATTCTGCCCCAATCCCCCAAACACCTGCTTCCCAAGCAAAATGGCCGCTCCCCCACCCACAATGGGAATCCAGAAGGGACAACCCGGGGGAAGAGAAAGCCCTAAAAGCATGCCGGTAACCAGAGCACTCCCATCAAATATGGAGAGAGGCCTTTTGAAAAGCCAGCAGTCCAGGGCTTCAAACCCGACGCAGCTTAAAATAGACAAAAGCAAAGGCCAGAAAGCATAAGCAGGGCCAAAAAAGTAAATGCCCCATACCGCTGCAGGGAGAAGCGCCAGAAAAACTTGCTTCATAATCCAGGGAACGGTCGTTGCGTCCTTGATATGGGGAGATGGAGTAAAAACCAGCTTAAGAGCCTCACTCAATTTACTTCCCTCCCTTCCTCGATTTGCGAATTATCTCTGCTTTGGCAACTTTGATACGATGAGTAATGGGTATACTGGCCGGACAAACATAAGCACAAACTCCGCACTCGATGCAATCCATAACCCTGAACCTCTCTGCTTCCTCAAAGGCACCAAACTCAGAAAGCCCAGCCAACTGGCTGGGAATGAGGTTCATGGGACAGTGGCTAACACATCTTCCACAGCGGATACAGGGATACTCTTTGGAAAACCGGAATTCTTTCATAAAAAGAAAACCAGAAGTGCCTTTGATAACTGGCACCGCAAGAGAAACCTGAGCAATACCCATCATGGGTCCTCCCATAACAACCTTACGAGGGGATTCTATAAACCCGCCACAGAACTCTACCAATTCCTCAAGCACGGTTCCAATTGGAACCAGAAAATTCCCACGTTCCTTTATACAATCTCCACTGACAGTAATTACTCTCTCTACAAGTGGCATTCCTTCAAGTGCCATTCTTCCCAGCGCCCAGGCAGTTTGAACATTGTTCACAACCACCCCCACGTCGAGAGGAAGACCACCTGGTGGGACTTCGCGACCCAGAATAGCCAGAATCAGGTGTTTTTCAGAACCCTGAGGATACTTGGTAGCCAGAGGAACCACTGTGGTGGGAATAGTGAGTTGCTTCACTTTTTCCTCAAAGAGCTGAATACAATCAGGCTTATTCTCCTCAATTCCTATAAAGGCAGCTTTGGCCCCACAGGCACGAGCCAGAATGCGCAATCCGATAAGGATTTCCTCCGATTGTTCCAGCATCACCCGGTGGTCACAGGTAAGATACGGCTCGCACTCAGCACCGTTAAGGATCAAATACTCAATCGTTTTCCCCTGAGGAGGAGAAACTTTAACATGGGTCGGAAAAGCTGCTCCCCCCAGACCAACCATGCCTCCTTCGCGAATCCATTTTCGCAAAAAATCCGGCTCTAAATCTTCAATTCTTTCTACAGATAAAAGCTTCCCACGTTCCTCTTCCTCGCCATCCCTTTCTATAACGATCGCCTTGAAAACTCCCCGGGTAGGATGTGGCCAGTCAACAATCGCACTCACTACACCACTTACTGAAGCATGCAAGGGTGCACTTACAAAAGCTTCAACATCCGCTATTTTTTGCCCCTTCTTTACCCGTTCGCCCTTCTTAACCAGTGGAGAGAGAGGTGCCCCGGTATGCTGTATCAGGGGAAGAACTACTCTCGCCGGAGACTTAATAGCCTGAATTGCACTGGAAGCCGTTAGCTCCTTAAAAGTACGGGGAGGATGCACCCCCTTAGGAAAAGTTTTAACCCTCATACCATATCTCCTCCATAGCTTTTGGTCATTCCATAACGAAATCTTCCTCTATAAAACGGGTGTGAAAACGACCTTTAACAAAATCCTCGTTTCGCAAAATCCGCAGGTGGAAAGGAATAGTGGTAGATATACCTTCTACAAAGAAAGAATGCAAGGCTTCATAGGAGCGCCGTAAGGCAAAATCTCGGTTTTCATCCCAAACAATGAGCTTGGCAATTAAAGAATCATAGTAAGGTGGTACCACATACCCAGAGTAGCAATGTGAATCCACTCGAATACCCGGACCACGAGGTATTTCAAATCTGGTTATGCGACCTGGCGAAGGGATAAAATTGCGGAAAGGATCCTCTGCGTTGATCCGCATTTCGATCGCATGCCCCCGGAAGGCGATATCCTCCTGGTTAAAAGAAAGCTTTTCACCACTTGCCGCTTTAATCTGTTCCCGAACGATATCCACACCCGTGATCATCTCGGTAACCGGATGCTCTACCTGAATACGGGCGTTAAGCTCCATGAAATAGAAATTCCCATCTTCAGTAACCAGAAACTCCAGAGTCCCGCAAGTAGTATAATTAAGGGCTTGTGCTGCCTTAACTGCACACTTCAAAATTTCACTTCGCAAACCAGCATCCAGAAAATGCGCAGGCGCTTCTTCAAGCACTTTTTGACGTTTTCTCTGCAAAGAACATTCTCTTTCCCCAAGATGCACCACATTGCCAAAGTTATCGGCAAGAATTTGCACCTCAATGTGGCGAGCACGTTCAATCTGCTTCTCAAGGTACAGATCAGAACTCCCAAAGGCCATCTTGGCCTCACGAGAAGCACTCCGAAAAGCATCTTTCAATTCTTTCTCCGAAGCAACCACTCTAATACCCCTTCCACCACCCCCCAAGCAAGCTTTTAGCAAAACCGGAAACCCCAGTTCTCGAGCAACGCTCAGAGCTTCTTCTTCGCTATGTAGTGGTTCCAGAGAACCGGGAACCACTGGTATACCAGCCTGATGCAAAATTTTTTTGGTAAGCAACTTGTTCTTCATGGTTCTCAAAACATCTACCGAAGGACCAATGAAAACTATGTTATTCTCCTGCAGTTTTTGTGCAAAAAGGGCATTTTCGGATAAAAAACCATATCCAGGATGCACTGCATCAGCACGGGTTAAAAGACAGGCTTCAACTACTTTGTCTATGTTGAGGTAACTTTCCAAAGGGCTATTACCACCAAGAGCCACCTTTTGATCCACAAAGCGCAAATGCAAAAGGTTAGCGTCGGAGTCGGAAAAAATTCCCACCGTCTTAAGCCCTAACTCTCGACAGGCTCGGGTAACTCTCAGAGCAATTTCTCCGCGATTGGCAATCAAAACTTTGGAAAACAAAGCAAAAACCTCCTAAATTGGAATTCTCTCTTCAGGATAGCTTATCAAACCCTTAATATCGCGTCCTGGTCGGTACATGAGCAGCGTGAAAAGCCCTACTCTGCCCACGTACATAATAAGAATAATCAGCATTTTGGAAAGAGTCAAAAGATGTGGAGTAATACCCCGAGAAAGCCCTACTGTACCAAAAGCTGAAAAAACCTCAAAAACAATGTCTATTGGATTATTTGGCTGAATAATAAGCAGGACGAAAGTTGCTCCGACAACAAGAAGTATAGCAAGAAAGAAAAAGACAAAGGCTTTGTACACAGTGAGCTGCGCTACCTTACGATGCAAAAGCTCTACCCGGTCTTCCTGGCGAATCACACTTTTTACCGCACCCAGGAGGATTGCAAAAGTGGTGGTTTTTATACCACCACCTGTGCCACCTGGAGAAGCACCAATAAACATCAGCACCATGAGTAGCAGCGCGGTCGCCGCACTCACATTCGAAATGGGAACCGTATTGAAACCAGCCGTGCGAGGTGTTATGGACTGGAAAAGCGCTGCCAGTAATTTTCCACTTAGAGAAAGGTCTCTCAAAACTCCATTCCATTCCAAGAGCAAAAAGC
Organism: Candidatus Atribacteria bacterium; assembly: GCA_029982245.1. Taxonomy (GTDB): domain Bacteria; phylum Atribacterota; class Atribacteria; order Atribacterales; family Thermatribacteraceae; genus Thermatribacter; species Thermatribacter velox. The sequence continues at coordinate 12,229 of JARRBX010000012.1, forward strand.
CCAGAAAACCAATGGCAATGAGCAAAGTTGTCATACGTACCACCACTCGAGCATGCAGGGAGGTAACCCGCTTTCTTTCGGAAAGCTCTTTGAGAACCATAAAGCCAATCCCTCCCAGCACGATTAAACCAGCAATCGTCAGATTTACAAAAGGGTCCTCAACAAAGTTTTCTAAGCTATTCGTAAAAACTGAAAACCCTGCATTGCAGAATGCCGATACCGCATGAAACAGAGCAGCAAACAGCGCCCGAGGAAACGGAAAATATTTCAAAAACCTCATCAAAAGAAACACAAAGCCCAAGCCTTCAATCAGCAAAGTGTATTTCACGATTAAAAGGACAAAGCGAACCACGCCTCCCGGGGTATCCAGAGCCAGAGAATCTCTGATTGCCAGACGGTCCCGATATTCAACACGTCTCCCCAAAGCCACGGCAACCAGGGTCGTCATGGTCATGTAACCCAAACCACCAATCTGCAACAAAATCAGAATGGTCAGCTGTCCCCAGAAAGAGAAAAAAGTCGCGGTGTCAACCACGATAAGACCAGTCACACAAACGGCTGAAGTAGAAGTAAATAGAGCGTCTACAAAAGAAAGATGATTGCCGGGAGCAACCATAAAAGGTAAAGACAAAAGAAGTGCCCCCAAAAAGATTACACCTGCATAACCCAGCAGAATAACTTCCGAAGGAGACAGCGAACTAACCTTTTTTTTAAGATGTACCAGTAATCTTAAAGTACTTATTGCTTCTTTTTCCTCGGCAACTTCCCCAAAGAAATTCATTAACCGTGGTCAAAGCTCCTTTACCGAAAAGCAGCCATATGCTCTGGCTTCTTCAAACATGGCTATCACGTTTTCAGGGGGAACATCAGGTTGAATATCGTGCACCGAAGTAAGCACATACCCCTCAGGACCCAACTGGTCAATTCTGGTACGTACTTCCTGACGTACCTCCTCCCTGGTACCCCGAGGAAGTACAAAAGTAGTGTCAATTGCTCCCCAAAAAGATAGTTCCCTACCGAACCTTTCTTTTAATATCGCCGGTTCCATACCCTGTGCAGAGACCTGAACCGGATTCAGAATATCTACGCCGATTTCAATCAAATCGGGTATAAACTGCAAGATACTTCCACAAGAATGATAGAGAAGCTTCGCCCGAGGAGCAAGTTTTTTTAGCTGGCGAAAGTATTCCTTATGAAAAGGCTTAATAAGCTCACGGTAGGTTTCAGGACTCATAATGACGTTTTCAGCAGTGGCCAGATCGTCGCCGACAAAAATCACATCCAAAAACTCCCCAACTTCTTTAAGGAAGAGAGAGTAACGGTTAAGCTGGTAATTGTACATCCCCTCCATAAGCTTGAGGGCAAAATCTTTGTTAATTAAAAGATCTACAAGAAAATTCTCAAATCCCCTTAGATACCAGCAGGGCTCGAAAATCCCGGTATCGATCATGTCTCCCACCAGGAGGTATTTGCCTTCCTCATACATCTTTTGAGTTTTTTCTCTCAAGCCTTCAAGATTCATGCTCTTTGCAGGATCTGGCCAGGGATAATCCTCAAGCTCTTCAAGGCTTTTCCCAGCTAAAGGGTGTTCAACCATATCGTAATATAATCCATTCTCCGGCATGCGATAGACTATACCAAACTCATTCTTGTAAGTTCGCTCGTCAATAATGGTCTTCTGAAATACTGGCTGCGGATGTATGCCACGAGTATCGATCTGGAAATATTCAAGCACTGCCTCATCTATGAAAACAATCTGAAAATTTTCCATCATCAAACGGGTTTCACCCTCAATACCCAGGTAGGACTTGAGGTTTTCATAGGCAACTCTGGTCATGGTAGTACAGTTAGTACTTCCCAAATCTAAAGGGATACGGTCAGGAACTTTATGCTCTAAAGCGCGTAAAGCTCTTTCTCTCGGCGTCAAAAAAATCGCCCCCCTCAAGCAAACATCGCCTATATTGTATCAGAAAAACAAAACTTTATACCCTTGAATTCGATGCTTTCAAAACCAACTGTCTTTATCTCCTTTCTGCAAGAAAGAATTAAAAAAACCCTTGTCATTCACAACCAATTGGGTTAGTATAAAAAAGATGTTTGATGAAGATTTCGAACGCAAAGTAATAAACATCTACGACTCGAGGTTATTGCGCTTTCTGAAGCGTCTGGGATACTTTACCGTTCTCATCATCATTGCGATTTATTTTTTGAGTGGGATATACATAGTTGGCCCGGACGAAGTAGGAATGATAAAAACCTTCGGGCAGTTTACCAGAAAAACACCCCCGGGCATTCACTACAAACTACCTTATCCTTTCGAAACCCTGCAGAAACCCAAAATAACGGAAGTGCGTAGGGCCGAAATAGGTTTCAGAACCATTTCTCCTGGACCACCTCCCCGATATCAGCTTTTTCCCCAGGAATCACTAATGCTCACTGGAGACGAAAACATTGTAGATTGCCAGTTTATTGTCCAATACCGTATTTCTGATCCTTACCTTTATCTTTTCCAAGTTAAAGACCCGGAAAACGCAGTAAAAAGTGCGGCAGAATCGGCAATGCGTGAAATTGTGGGGAAAAAACCTATTGATGACGTGCTAACCACAGGGCGTTCTGAAGTCCAGGAAGAGGTTAAAACCCTCCTCCAGGAAATCCTCGACAAATACCAGTGTGGAATACAGGTCATCGGAGTACAGCTCCAGGACGTACAGCCACCACAACCAGTTATCTCTGCCTTTAAAGACGTGGCCAGTGCTCGGGAAGACCGGGTACGTTTTATCAACCAGGCCGAAGCCTATCGCAACGAAATCATTCCCCAAGCCCGTGGTGAAGCCGAAAAACTACTCCGTGAAGCAGAAGCCTTTAAAGAAAGTACTGTCAAAGCAGCGGAAGGAGAAACAGAACGCTTCCTTAAAGTACTCAGGGAATATCAACATGCTCCTGAAATTACCAGAAAAAGAATTTATCTCGAAACTCTTCAGAAAATCTGGCCTAAAGTTAAAAAATTCATATTTGATAGCAAAACCGAGGAAGGTGAAGTACTGAAATTCCTTCCTCTTACTGGCGAAGGAATGGATTAGTCAAATGGCGAGAAGAAAGCTTTTGGGTAGAATCATCATTGCAATCATAGGGCTCATTATCGTAGTGCTTGTCAGACCCTGGTATACCTTAGACGAAACCGAGCAAGGGGTGCTCTTGCAGCTCGGAAAACCTGTTAAAGTGGTCAAAGAGAGCGGCTTACATTTAAAGCTTCCTTACCCCATTCAGACGGTATATAAGTTTGACAAGCGCCTTCTTGAGTACGATTCGCCTCCTGAAGAAGTCATTACCAGAGATAAAAAAACCTTAGTAGTTGACAATTATGTGCGTTGGAGGATTGAAAACCCCCTCCTTTTCTTGCAAACTGTGGTGAGTGAATCGGAGGCAGTTGTTCGTATTGATGACTTAGTTTACTCGGAATTGCGAACCGAAATAGGTAAAGTAGACCTGATAGACGTGGTAGCTACGGAAAGAGGAGAAATCATGGATACAGTAACCAGAAGAGCCAGTCAAAAAGCGAAAAACTTTGGAATAGAGATAGTAGACGTGCGCATTAAAAGAGCCGATTTACCCAAACAAAATGAAGAAGCCGTTTTTGAGCGCATGAAGGCTGAACGCGAACGCCAGGCCAAGCAGTACCGCTCTGAAGGACAGGAAGAAGCCACCAAAATAAGAGCTCAGGCCGACAAGGAACGGGCTCTGATTATTGCTGAAGCTCAAAAACAAGCTCAGATTATAAAAGGAGAAGGCGAAGCCCAGGCATTGCGAATTTACGCTGCAGCCTTTGGAAACGACCCCGAATTTTTCGCCTTTTTGAAAACGCTGGAAATGTATGAGCAAGGCATAACCGAAAACGATACGCTTGTACTTACACCAGCTTCGGAAATCCTCGAATACATAGAAAGCTCCAGAAAAAAAGAAGGTACAAACTGAGCCCTATCTGGAGAGAGGGTTTAACCCTCTCTCCAGATAGTTGTTTGAATAATTTTTATTGAGCAAGCACCTCTTCCCAGGTGGTAACCGGCCACTCAACAGCAAACAGTTTTTCAATTGCCGGTTTGGCTTTTTCTCTTATGGCATCTGCGTCAGGATAAATCACTTCCATGCCCAGCTCCCGTAATTTTGCAAGTAATTCATCTTCACCGCTTTTGATTTTCTCTGTAGCCCACTGGCAAGCCTCCGCGATGCAATTTCGTACCAGCTCCTGGTCTTCAGGGGAAAGTTTTTCCATAGAATTCTTGTTCATTGTTACCCATCCTACACCAACCAGATGATTGGTAATACCCAGATACTTTTGCACTTCATAGAGCTTGAAAGAATATATCTGGGGAAGATCTCCCTCAGAAGCCTCGGCTTTTCCTTCCTTAAGCGCCTGGTATAGCTCTGGAAGAGGAACAGGAACTGGCTCCACCCCTAAGGACTCCCACACTGCAATCCAGGTTTTAACTACTGGAAGGCGCAATTTCAATCCAATCAAATCTTCGGATCTTCTGATTGGTTTAAGAGAGGTCATCTGTCTGAAACCACGATATACCGTGCCCAAACAGAGCATATTGCCATTTTGAAGCACCAGCTTTTTGGCCTCTTCGCCTAAATGGCCATTCCACACCCTCAAAAAATGGTCGTAATCCTTAATCACATAGGGTGCATTAAAGAAAAAGTATTGAGGTGCGAATACTTCAACTGGTCTTCCTCCTGTGAACTGGAGGTCAATTGTGCCTTCCGCGCACTGGGTATTAACGTCCTCTTCTGAAGCCTGCGCTATTTGAAGTTCCACTTGCAGCCTTCCTCCACTGCGTTCTTCGAGTAATTCTTTAAATTTCGTTGCTGCTTCCACTAAAATATGGCCTTCTTTGAAAGGACTTCCTGCTTTGAGCACAACTTCTCCAAAAGCAAGAGAAGCTGTCCCCAAAAGCACCATAAAACACAGCACAAACAGTAAACACCTTAGTGATGTTCTCACAAACACGCTACTCCCTCCTTTAACCCTAAGTTTTTATTCTTCGGGTGCTCTGCACTCTTGATATATCGCATCTGATATATCAAAACTCTCGAAAAAACATTTTCCATACCCTGATTCAAAACCATCTCGTCCTCAAAGAGGCAATTCCACCACCCTGGATTCCAAAGCAGACCTGCGCGCCGCCTCAATGAGTTCCACTGCTTTTCGACCCTCTCGTCCATCCAGTGGCGGATTGCGACCTTCACGAAGGGCATCAACAAAGTCTCTCAACATTCTTACAAAAGGCTCTATATCTACATGAGCAGGATCGCTTGCTCCGGATAAACCACTTTCTCCTCGTTCTACGTCGGGTATTTCATCAGAAGAGGCTTTAAGATAGACGATTTTTCCTCCCTCGATTATTGCGCTACCTTTTTCAAAATGCAATTCCAACCTCTCTGCAAAACCGGGATAGGTAGCCGTGCTAGCTTCCACGCTTCCCAGAGCACCATTCCTGAAAGCAATCGAAACCACCGCCACATCCTCAACCTCTATCCCGGTATGAACTAAGGTGTCCATGAAGCTACACACCCTGGCCACTTCACCCATAAACCAGAGCAAAAGGTCTATACTATGCGAAGCCTGAATAGCCAGTGCACCACCACCAGAAGCTTCCACACTCTTTCGCCAGGAACGAGCATCATAGTATTCCTGAGGTCGATACCACTTAACATAGGCGCTGCCCATCACCGGCTTTCCCAAAAGACCCTTCTCCACGTATTCCCTCAGCCTCAAAGAGGCGTCATCATAGCGATGCTGAAAAACTGCCCCCAGAATAACTCCTGCCTCGTTGCAAACCCGAATCAACTCATCAGTCCGCTCCAGATTGCTTTCCAGAGGTTTTTCCACCAGAAGGTGCTTACCATAAGGAACAATCTCCTTAACTACGTCAAGGTGCGTACCCGTAGGGGTTGTGACAATAAAAGCTTGAATGTCCTCTCTTTTGAGTGCCTCCCCGAGAGAGAGAGTTCTTACCCCAAAACGGCTCGCCAACTGGGAAGCCTTTTCAAGGTTTCTGCCCACTATGGCTACCAATCTTGCATTCTCAAGCTGGACTAAAGCTTGAGCATGAAGCGAGGCAGCAAGCCCGCAACCTACAATCGCCACACCTATCCTTTCGTTACCCATTGCCTATCCTCCTCAAAGTATTAACAAATCCGGACGCTTAAAGGAAAAACCCGACACTTCAACGCTTAACACTGGAAAACGCACAGGATAGGTTATAAACAAAGGACCGGAAGAAGTAGCTATAAAACCGTCCTCCGATTTGGTGCCAGCAATAGATGGATTCCAGCAAAAAGCCTGGTTTTCAAGAATAACTTCTTTACAGTTAAAATCCACCCGATAGTCCCGAGGTAAGTAGCCCATTGCACCCCCTTGATGGTGGTGTTTCCATTCTCCCTGATAACCAAGCTGCTCATAAAGCTCCACTGCTCTTCTAAGTGGAAGCGAAGCCGGGTTTCCAGGCTTTGAAAGAGCAATCATTTCGCATTCAATACGCACATTGTCCCGATACTGTTTTAAGAATTCCCGAGAAGGAGTTCCAAAATGTACCATGCGGGTGACTGTAGTCACCAAACCGGCATACCTGGCCATCACGCTTGCCAGAAGGAGCTTCCTAATTGGATTCTGGAAAGCCACCGGATGCCGAAACTGGTAAGCACGCTCATCTGCAGCCACCTGAAATCCAATGGGTTCAATCCTCTCTTTCCAGAGCTCGAAGGCAATTGCTGCCGCTATCTCGGACTCAAGAAGGCCAGGATGAACACTACAAAGCACTTCCTCAAGTAACCAGGAAACTTCCCTACCCAACCACAAATATCGCTCCTTTTCGGGTTCTAAAAGCTGGTAACGACAGCGATTGATTTCTGAGGCAATATTTTGAGTGCCCTCAAGATGCATATCACAACCAATACGACCTTGCCCACAAAGTTCCCGCACAATTTTCATTTCATCACCTTCGTACCAAGAATACTCTACTATCTCAAATCCCTTTTCGGTAACCTTTTCTTCCTCGCGCATACGGGGAACCTCGATATTGCTGGCTATAACATAGCTTTTATCGCGAGTAACCAGAATGCTGCTTACACCACCATCCTGTGCCATACACAGCACATTGGTACCGCCAGCAGTAAGCCAGCTGAAGTTAACATGTCTTTTTAAAAGCAGTGCTTGTAGGTTCCTGTTTTCCATAACGGTGCGAAGGCGGCTCAGCTTTTCCTGGATTTCAAGTGTCACAGAAGAAGTTCCATCCCTATTCACCAAACCTATCACCCCTTTTCAAGTTCTTTTGCGAAAAGCAAAAACCAGCGACAACCCCGCCAGGATTAAGAACCCGAGAGAAATAGGACGAGTAACAAGTATTGACCAATTTCCCCTTGAAATCAAAAGACTTCTGCCAAGTTCTCCTTCGGCGATAGGGCCAAGAATCATGCTGATGAGCAATGGTGCCACCGGAAAGTCGAATTTTTCCATGAAATAACCTGCTACTCCAAAAACCAGAGCTACTGCAATGCCAAAGGCACTGGAACTTACCGCATAAGCCCCAACCACACACAAAAGAAGCACTAAAGGTGAAAGAATTTTTTTGGGAATGCGGAGTATCATGGGAGAAAAGCGTGCACCGAGTAACCCCAACCCCAGGATAGAGAAAGCAATGACAAACATTGAGGCAAAAAGCTTACCCACCAGTTCCGGCTGTTCCCGAAACAACATTGGACCAGGACGAACTCCAAAAAGAATTAAAATTCCCAGCATCACTGCAGTCACAATATCCCCGGGAATGCCCAGCGTTAAAAGAGGAATAAGGGCTCCACCAGTTGTAGCATTGTTCGCTGCCTCTGGAACAGCAACTCCTTCAATAACTCCACTTCCAAATTCCTCCCCGTATTTAGAGAGTTTACGGTACTGGCCGTAAGCTACGAAAGTAGCTATAGAACCTCCAATGCCAGGGATCGCACCAATTCCTACCCCCAGTGCTGAACCAAACAGGGAAGCCTTAAAAACCCTTTTGAACTGTTCTGGACGCAGCCAGACGCGGTTTACCGTACTGGTTACTTGATATCTCTCTTTTGCTTTCTCTATATCTCTCAGCACCTGAGATACCGCAAAAAGACCTATCATCACTGGTAAAAGAGGCAATCCTCCCTGCAGGGCATAGGAACCAAAAGTAAAGCGAGCGTAACCCATCACAGGGTCCATACCAATCGTTCCCAGAAAAAGCCCCAGAAGGGCAGCAATCAGGCCTTTCAATGTATCTTTACCGGTTACCCCAGCAATAACCGTAAGGCCGAAAACAACCAGGGCGAAGAATTCCGGCGGACCAAACTTAAGCGCTATGCGTGCAAGCTGTGGGGCTACTAAAAAAAGGGCTATCGCACTGAGTAAGCTTCCCAAAAAAGATGCGATGGCAGAAGCCGAAAGCGCAAGACCCGCCTCCCCTTTCTGGGCCATAGGATATCCATCAAGCGCAGTAGCAGCAGCAGAAGGCGTGCCAGGTGTACGAATTAAAATGGCTGGTATGGAACCAGCAAACATGGTACCTCCATATATACCGAGCATGACTATAATTGCTTCTGCAGCCGGGATTTGATAAGCAAGTGGTAAAAAGAGAATGATCCCCGTTGAAGCAGAAAGACCGGGCAAAGCACCAACTACAAATCCAAACGTCACTCCTCCAAAAATGTATAAAAGGATGTGAGGGTCGAGAACTTCCTTCAATCCTTGCCAGAGACTTACCTGGATAACATCCATATCTCTACCTCCAAACCTCTTTCAAAAGGGATGAGGGATAGGCCAATTGGGCCGGGGCAAGACCACCATGAAAATCCGATAAAAAATCAAATACACCAGAACGCTGGATAGGAAGGAAAAAAGCAGTGCTTTCCCCCAGTGCTCAACACCGGCGAGGATAAAAATGATCCAGAAAAAAATGCTCGATGCGTACACAAACCCCAGAGGACGCAAAAGCATGATATACAACCAGGCAAAGGCCACAAATAAAGCTATTTTGCCCAAGTATCTCAAGTTAAGACCCAAAGAAGTAAAAACTTCTTTTTTCTCGGTTCTTTTTTTCAGGCTCCTGAATACCAGGGCCAGATTCAGAATCATGAGACCCAGAAAAGCGATACTGGGAAACAAACCTGGGCTTATCCCTACATGACTTCTGGGCAACCCCATCGCCCGGATTAGAAGAAACACCGAAACACAAAACAGCGAAAAACCTATTCCAAGGTCAGCCTTCCACATCGTTAATACCTCCAAGCGCCTCCTCGGGCCTCGAGGAGGCGCTTAAAGACCTCATTTGTAAAACTCTCCAAGTTCGTATTTCGCAATAATCTCCTGGTACCGTTCAAGCTCTGAAGCTATATGCTCTTTAAAGGCTTCTGGATCGAGGTAAACTAGATTCTGCCCCAGATTTTCAGCATCCTTCTGGAAATCCGGGTCTTCCAGAACCGCCTTGAAAACCTGAGCAATTTGCTGTATCAACTCAGAGCTAACTCCTTTTGGTACTACCACGCCCCTCCACATAAAGGCTGTGAAATCATAACCTTGTTCTCGAGCCGTGGGAAATTGAGGAAACTTCTTCAGTCGCTCTTCAGCAAAAACCGCAAGCATCTCAAGTTCTCC
>JARRBX010000013.1 GCA_029982245.1 Candidatus Atribacteria bacterium
GCGGGAATGGTAGTTTGGCCTCTACCTTTTAGCGCTGCTTCGTTGGTTAAAATACATTTGCCTGAAGTGGTAACACCTTTGGTTGAAAGTACTCAGGCACAGCACTATTATACGCCCTCTGTTGCAGAATTCCTTGGAAAAAGCTTTGTAGAGAGGAAGTGCAGGAGCTTGATAATTGGACCAGGTTTGGGAGTATCTCCCGCAATGTCTTTTTTTGTCGAGAAAATTGTTCAGGCCAGCTCTCATATTGGTGGAGTGATTGATGCGGATGCTCTAAACTGCATAGCCGGTGAACGGCAGTTATGGAAAGGGAAACTCTCGGGTTGGATTATAACGCCCCACCACGGAGAAGCAGCGAGATTGCTTGGAAGCTCTCCAAAAGAAGTAGCGGAAAATCGATTTGAAGCGGTTAAGCAGTTAGCTGACTATTTCCAGTGTATAGCGGTTTTGAAAGGGCCGGCAACGTTGATAGCCGATCCCTCAGGAAATATATTCGTAAACCCCACTGGTGGTCCAGAGCTGGCCACCGCTGGGAGCGGAGACGTTCTTTCTGGAGTTATTGCGGGCATACTGGCGCAGACAGGGAAACACTTAGAAAGTGCCATCTGTGGTGTTTTTCTACATGGATTGGCAGGAGATATGCTGGCTCGAAACAAAAAAGAAATTACTGCCAAGGAGATAGCCTACCAAATTCCTGCAGCAAAGAAGGTGGTTCGTGATGGACAATATAGAATACCCTTCATGGATGGAGATTAATGCACGGAACTTGCGTAATAACTATTTGATTCTTAATGAACTGGCCCAAAACAGGGAATACAAAATAATTGGCGTAGTAAAAAGCAACGCTTATGGACATGGCGTTGAGGCTATAAAGGTTCTTGCAGAATGTGGTCTTTCGAGCTTTGCAGTGGGTAGCGTGCAAGAAGGCGTCAAACTCAGGAAAAGCGGCATCAAGGGAGAAGTGATAGTTTTGGAAGGCATCATGCCAGAAGAGATCGAAGCTCTTTTTTTTTATAAACTGACGCCTGTCGTTTCTTCCTGCGAAGAATTGGATCTTTTGAGAGAAAATTCCGAGAAACTGCCGCTGAGTTTTTATCTTTTTATAGATACTGGAATGGGAAGAATGGGTTTCTTGCCTTTGGAACTGGAGGCAGAACCTTTCAAAGAACGTTTCTTTGGATTGCTTCCGCAATTAAAAGGGGTAATGACACACTTTGCTTGTGCTGAAACCGACCCCGAATACACTCGAGCGCAGTTGCATCTGTTTATTGAAACCTGCCATAAGATGGAAAGAATCTATGGACAACCCTTGAAAAGATACTGTGCGAATAGTGCAGCGTTTTTAACCTTACCTGAAGCTCGTCTTGATGGGGCTCGAATAGGCATAGCTCTTTTTGGTGTTTCTCCAACTACAGATTATTCACAGGTTGAGGAGTTGGGGTTAAAGCCGGTAATGAACATCAGAACCCGGGTGACTCATCTTAAAGAACTCCCTCCGGGCTACAGAATAAGCTATGGAGCTACTTTTACTACCTGGAGGACTACCAAGGTGGCAATTGCTCACATTGGTTACTACTGGGGATTACCGCGCAATCTGTCCAACAAATTAGAAGTCATCCTTAAGGGGAAGAGAGTTCCCGTACTGGGAACCATTACTATGGAGCAAGTCGTGATTGACGTAACCGAGGTTGAAGGGGTACAAAAGGGGGATGTGGTTACTGTCATGGGTGAAGACGGTGGCGAAATGGTTCGCCCTGAAGAATTGGCTGAAAGATCTGCAACCATTCCTCACGAAATACTTTGCAATTTTGGAAAGATTGAATGTCGGAAAGTAATATGAAAGAAGAAAAGAGAACAGGCGAAATACTTTTGTGTGTTAAAACCGTGCTGGAGAGGGAAACCCTCGAAGTAGGGAGACGAATTTTGGATTTGGCAAGGCAATATGGAACAAACCTGATTTTGCTTGTGGGAGCTCTCGGAGCAGGTAAGACTACCCTGACCAAAGGTATTGGAGAGGCGCTGGGTATTCCACAAGAAAAAGTAACCAGCCCCACTTTTGCGTTGATACACGAGTACCAGGGACAGCAGGGGATTATGTACCACATGGATTTCTATCGTCTTGATAGTTGGGAAGAAGTGCTGGAGCTGGGTTTTGAAGAATATACCAGTCGATCTGGGGTAGTGGTGGTAGAGTGGGCCGATAAATTCATGCATCATTTTCCAAATCCTTACATTACAGTTAAAATATCCTGGAAGGATTTATCTGCTCGAGAAATAATTGTGGAGTACTGGAAATGAAAGCCGACAAATACGAAAAATACATTCTTGCCTTTGATAGTAGTACCCCCTGGCTCTCTGTGGCCCTTGCTCAAGGCCAGGAAGTAAAAGTTTCTTTACTGCACTATGCTCGTGAGAACCATTCCAGATATCTGTTTGATCATCTTGAGTATCTTAAAAAAGAGTATGCTTTGCAGTCCACTAATCTGGAAGCTGTTATAGTTGGGATAGGGCCTGGTTCCTTCACCGGAGTGAAGATTGGAGTTTGTGTTGCTAAAGCGATCGCTTTTGGTTATCAGCTCCCTTTGGTGGGATTTTCCACCCTGGAAAGCTTGGCTCTCGAAGCAATGAGGTCAAGCTTTTTCTCAAAGGACTTTGAAAAAATCTTCCCGATAATTCACCATAAAAAGGACGAAATCTTCTGGGTAGACTTAGATTGGAAAACGCCCTGGAAAGAAATACAGCCAATTACCAAAGTCGAAACCGGGAATATTCAGGATTTTGTAGCAAAGTATGCCCGCTACAGGGGACTGGTTGTATCTCCTTCTTCCTTTCTCAAGAGCCATTTTGAGGGGTGCGAAGGCAACCTTCTCTTTATGCAGGCCTTTCCACAAGCCTTACGATTAATCGAGCTTTACCATCAACGCGGAAGTAGAGAAATTGCAAGTACTGAAAACGTTTTTCGTGTTGGGCCCATCTATGGTGCGAAACTTTTTTAAGAATGAAACGCAACCAGCTAATGCTGGTGGAGGCGCATTTACCATTCAGAGGATGCATTTTCAGCACTTGCCTTATGTGGTGGCCATTGAAAAGAAATCCTTCAAACATCCCTGGAGTTACTCTCTATTTTTGAGTGAACTTTCCAATAAAATAGCTCACTATTTTGTCGCTTTCCTGGGTAGCAGAGTAATAGGATATGTTGGGCTCTGGATTTATCTTCGCGAGGCCCACATTACAACTTTTGCTATTCATCCTGAATTCCGTAGAAAGGGTTATGGTACAAAGCTTTTGCATTATGCGCTTGAGTTTGCGAAGAGCAAAGGCTGTAAAGAAGTGCTTCTGGAAGTGAGAGTTTCTAATCAGGTTGCCCAAGCGCTTTATCGAAGGTTTGGGTTTTCTGAAATAGGTATTCGCAAGGCTTATTATAGTGATGGAGAAGATGCCCTGGTTATGAGAAAGAGTCTGTAGATAAAGGAGGCAAAAGTGTACGTTTTAGGAATTGAAACCAGCTGCGATGATACCTGTTGTGCAGTGCTTAAAGATGATAGACAAATTCTTTCCAGTGTAGTATCCAGTCAGGTGGATTTCCATCGCAAATATGGAGGAGTGGTACCCGAAGTGGCGTCACGGAAACATCTGGAACTTCTTCCCTGGGTGACCCAAGAGGCACTTTCTCGGGCAAAAATTGGTCTTGAAACTATGGATCTGATAGCAGTGACTATGGGGCCAGGCTTGATGGGCTCGCTACTTATGGGTACCTGCTGGGCAAAATCTTTGGCGCTGTGTTTCAATGTACCTATCGTTGGTGTTAACCACCTTGAGGGCCACCTGTTTGCAGCATACCTCGAACATCAGAACCTTGCCCCTCCCTTTGTCGCTTTAATCGCTTCGGGAGGACATACCGAATTGATAGCCGTTAAAGAGTGGGGTACCTATCATCTCTTGGGGCGAACCAGAGATGATGCAGCAGGAGAAGCCTTTGATAAGATAGCCAAGTTCTTGGGGCTTGGTTATCCTGGGGGACCGATCATCGATCTCCTTAGTCAAGAGGGTAACCCATCGCGCTTTGTTTTTAAAGCGGGCTTCGAAGATGAAGACAACTTTGAGTTTAGTTTTAGCGGCCTCAAAACAGCGGTAATAAGGGCTTACCAGAGCTTGGAAATTGGGCCTGGAGACATCAAAGACCTGATAGCCTCCTTTCAGGAAAGTGTGGTTCGCGTGCTTACCAAAAAAACCATTTTCGCTGCTAAAAAACTTAACTTCAAAAAGATAGTCGTAGGAGGGGGAGTGGCTGCGAACAGAGCTCTCAGAAAGAGATTACAAGAAGAAGCTCAGAAAGAAGGACTTGAGGTCTATCTCCCCTCAAAAAGTTTCTGCACCGACAATGCAGCAATGGTAGCCGCGTGCGGTTATTTTCATTTTGTTCGAAACCCTCAGCGCTATTTCTCGGTTAAAACACTGGAACCAGATCCGAAACTTGGCATAACCTGATTTTTAAGCCGAGAAACTTGCATTCTCTGGGCACTCTGTTATCATAGATTGAGCAACTTTTGGGTAACTTTAACCTTAGCTGGTACCGGAAAGGAAGGTGCTTTGAATGGCTGCAAAAAGAGTAGTTCTTGGAATTGAGGCTCAGAAGGCCATAAAAAATGGGATAAACAAAGTAGCAAACTTGGTAAGGCTAACTCTTGGTCCCAAAGGCAGGAACGTGGTTATAGAGAGGAAGTATGGTCCTCCGTTGGTTAGTAATGATGGTGTGACTATAGCCAGAGAGGTGGAAATTGAAAACTACCTCGAGGAGCTGGGTAGTAAACTTGCAAAAGAGGTAGCCACCAAAACCAACGACGTTGTTGGTGATGGCACCACGACTGCCCTGGTACTTGCCCAAACAATGATCGAAGAAGGCCTCAAAGCAACAACCATAGCGTGCAATCCGGTTTTACTTAGACAAGGCATGGAAAAAGCGCTCAAGCAGGTGATTGAGTTTATAGAAAATTCAAGTATCAGCATAGAAAGCTCGGAACAGATTGTTCAGGTGGCTTCCATTTCTGCCAACGACGTTGCAATTGGCAGACTCATTGCCCAGGCAATGGAAAAGGTTGGTAGAGATGGAGTGATCACCGTTGAAGAATCACCTTCATCCCAAACTGTTCTGGAATTAGTAGAGGGGATTCAGTTTGACCGTGGTTTCCTTTCCCCATATATGATCACCAATCCAGAAAAGATGGAAGCAGTGCTTGAGAACCCCTATATACTGGTTACGGATTTTAAAATAAGTACTAGCAGAGCCCTGCTTCCTCTTTTACAAAAAATCCACCAGAGGGGAGCCTCTTTGCTCATCATTGCTGAGGAGTTGGAAGGAGAAGCCCTAACTACTTTGGTGGTCAATAAACTCCAGGGTGTTTTGAAGGTCCTGGCGGTAAAAGCTCCTGCCTTTGGAGAGCGCAGAAAGGAAATTCTTAAGGATATAGCAGTGTTGACCGGAGCTCAGGTGATTTCTCAAGAGTTGGGCATGAAACTTGAAAAAGTGACTCTTGACCTTCTGGGGCGAGCTGACAAAGTTGTGGCCACCAAAGAAAAGACCACCATTATAGGGGGTAAGGGGAACAAAAAAGACATTGAGGAACGTATAAAGCAAATCAAGGTCCAAATCGATCGAGCTACTTCCGAATATGATAGAGAAAAACTTCGTGAGCGTTTGGCTAAGCTGGTAGGAGGCGTAGCCGTTATTAAAGTTGGAGCACCAACCGAGACAGAACTTAAAGAGAAAAAATTTCGAGTTGAAGACGCTCTCGCTGCTACCCAGGCAGCGACAGAAAAGGGAATAGTTCCAGGTGGGGGAGCTATTCTGGTACATGCTTCTCAAAGAGTTAGTAACCTAAATTTTGAAAATGAAGATCAGCGGGTGGGAGCCAATATAATTTGCAAAGCTCTGGAAGAACCCGCAAAAAGAATTGCAGAGAACGCGGGTTTTAATGGTGCGCTTGTGGTGGCTACCATAAAAGAAAAACCGGTTGGATGGGGTTTTGATGCCATGGCGGGTAACTTTGTTCAAATGCAAGATGCAGGTATCGTAGACCCAACTAAAGTAGTACTTACCGCTCTTCAAAACGCATTCAGTATGGCTTCTCTTGTCTTAACCACCCAGGCCATCGTTGCAGAGTTGAAAGAATAAACCTTCCCCAGGGACCACTCAAAAGCGGTTCCTGGGGAAGTTAATCCAGACGTTCGAGCTTCTTATTTGAGATTATCTCAAACCGATAGTATAATTTCTAAATCACTTGCACAGGACCAATTTTTTCCAATAAAACAGAAATAAGCAATTTGAAAAACAGGAAGGTGAGCTGTGATGGAAAACTGGTTCATAGGACGAAACCGCACAGCGAGGATGACCTATGGATTTGATGATGTCTCGCTGGTTCCTGGTGAAGTTACTGTTGACCCACAAGATGTGGATATCTCTACCCGGATAGGCAATGTTTCCCTAAGCATTCCTCTTTTAGGAGCCGCCATGGACGGTGTTATTGACGTCAAAATGGCTGTGGAATTGGGCAAAATGGGCGGCTTAGGTGTGCTGAATCTGGAAGGTATTTTTACCAAATACGAAGACCCTTACTCAATCATCGATGAGATTATAGCTCAACCCAAGGAAAAGGTAACCAGTTTTATTCAAAAGGTTTATCAGGTACCCGTGAAAGAAGAATTGGTTTTCGCAAGAATTCAGGAAATTAAATCTTCAGGAGTTCTTGCTTGCTGTTCTTGCACCCCTTCCAAAGCCGCAACACTGGGTAAGCTGGCTTTAAAAGCTGGTGCGGACGTGATCGTCATTCAATCCACAGTTACCACCTTGCGTTTTGTTTCTTCGACACAACAGGAATTTGATCTTGAAAGGTTTTGCCAAGAAAGCAATGTGCCGGTAATCGTTGGCAACTGTGCAACCTACAAAGCGGCCCTGGAGCTTATGAAAGCCGGAGCTTCGGGAATTCTGGTAGGTATAGGTCCTGGAGCAGCTTGCACCACCAGAGCAGTGCTGGGTATAGGTGTACCCCAGATTACCGCAACCATAGATGTAGCCTGTGCCAGGGATGATTTTTACAGTGTAACCGGACGTTATGTAGCAGTGATAACCGATGGAGGAATGAGAGTAGGGAGTGACATAGCAAAGGCTTTTGCTAGTGGAGCAGATGCTGTGATGCTTGGCTCACCCCTTGCAAGTGCTAAAGAAGCGCCGGGCAAAGGACACCATTGGGGTATGGCGACCCCTGATCCGAGTTTACCACGTGGCACTCTGGTGAAAGTAGGCATTAAAGGTTCATTAAAGGAAATACTTTTTGGCCCCAGCCATCTTACCGACGGTACCATGAATCTCTTTGGAGCACTCAAGGGTGCAATGGGGTCTCTGGGTGCAAAAAACATTCAAGAAATGCATCAGGTAGAGATTGCTATATCTCCAAGTATATGGACTGAGGGGAAGTTGCTTCAAAAAAGCCAGGGCGTGGGAATGGGGAGATGAAAACAGCATGGATAAAATCGTGATTCTCGATTTTGGGTCCCAATACACTCAGCTTATCGCCCGCCGGATTAGAGAGCTACAAGTCTACAGCGAAGTGTGGCCCTGTCACATGAAGGGTCAGGAGTATAACCTGAACAGTCCAGAACTCAAAGGCATAATCCTCTCAGGAAGTCCGTACAGTGTGACCAGCGAAGAAGCTCCAACCCTTCCTGGAGAAGTATTGCAAAGCGGGAAACCAGTCCTGGGGATTTGCTATGGAATGCAGCTTCTGGTAAAGAGCTTGGGCGGGAAAGTCGTAAGAGCCGCCCAAAGAGAATATGGACGGGCTCTCCTGACCATTCTTGAGAAAAAGGGGTTGTTTGAGGGAATGGGAGGAGAAACTATCTGCTGGATGAGTCATGGAGATAGCGTCGTTGCCCTCCCCCCTGGTTTCGTAAAGATTGCGAAGACCGAGGATTGCGAGTTTGCCGCAATCCGTAGTGAGGATGGGAAGATATGGGGAATCCAGTTCCACCCCGAAGTGTCTCATACCCCTCTGGGCAAGGAAATGTTAGCCAACTTTGTATTTTTCATATGCGGTTGTAATCCAGAATGGACTCCAGAGTCCATTCTGAAACAGCAGATCAATTATATCCGCAACGAAGTGAAGCAGGAAAGAGTTGTATGTGCATTGAGCGGTGGCGTGGATTCGGTAACCGCAGCAGTGTTGACTTACCGAGCTATTGGAGACCAGCTAAGTTGCATTTTTGTAAATAACGGATTGCTTCGAAAAGGCGAAGCTGAAGAAGTGTTGAAGAGTACTCAAAAGCTTCTGGGCAAAGAGAGAGTTATTTACGTAGATGCTGGAGAGCGCTTTATTTTCAGACTTCGGGGGGTCCTTGATCCTGAAGAAAAAAGAAGAATAATAGGTAAAGCGTTCATCGAAGTTTTTGAAGAAGAAGCAGCGAAGTTGGGAAACATAACCTATCTTCTCCAGGGTACTCTTTATCCGGATGTCATAGAAAGTACCTCAGTTTGGGGTCCTTCTGCTCGCATTAAAACCCACCACAACGTAGGAGGTTTACCTGAACGCATGCAGCTTAAGGTTTTGGAACCGCTCAGATTTCTTTTTAAAGATGAAGTAAGGACTCTGGCGCAACAGCTGGGGATACCCGAGAAAATAGTATGGCGACAGCCTTTCCCGGGACCTGGGTTGGCAGTGAGAATTGTGGGAGAGGTGACGCCTGAGCGATTGGAAATATTGCGAGAAATGGATTATATAATATTTCAGGAACTGAGTAAATCACCGGTATTCCGCAAAATATGGCAGTCTTTTGGAGTGCTGGTTCCGGTGCGGAGCGTAGGTATTATGGGTGATGAAAGAACTTACGAGTATGTAGGGGTGTTGAGAGCGGTGCTCAGCGAAGATGGAATGACTGCGGACTGGGCTCGTCTTTCTTATGACACTCTGGATGTCATTGCAAGAAGAGTGGTTAATGAAGTTAAAGGCATCGGACGCATGGTATACGATATTACTTCCAAACCACCTGCGACAATCGAGTGGGAATGATAGGAGGTTTTTTGGGTGTCTGTTTATATCATTGTAGGTACTCACTGGGGCGATGAAGGTAAAGGGAAAATCGTCGATTATCTTAGCGAAAATGCGGACCTGGTTGTAAGAGCCCAGGGAGGTAGCAACGCTGGTCATACAGTTATGGTGGATGGTAAAAAATATGTGTTCCACGTTTTGCCTTCGGGAATCCTCCACCGAAACAGTATATGCATACTTGGTGACGGGATGGTCATAGACCCGGAAGCACTCATTGAAGAACTTAATATTTTACAAAAGCGGGACAAGAAAGTCGTAAAGCGTATCCGTATTAGCGGTAAAGCTCATCTGGTGATGCCGTATCACAAAATCCTGGATAGGCTGGTTGAAGAGTTCAGGGGTGAACAGAGACTAGGTACCACAGGGAGAGGGATTGGACCCTGTTATGAAGATAAGGTTGCCCGCTGGGGAATACGAGTAGGAGATATGCTGGATGAGCTAAACTTTGCTACCAAACTCAAAATGGCTATATGCTATAAGAATGCCCTTCTTGAAAAAGTTTTTGGACATCCTCCTTTGAAGTTTGATGCAATATTGCGTAAGTATTATGAGTATTTCCAGATTTTTAAAGAGTGGATTGCAGATACTTCGCTGATGGTTTATCAAGCAGCCAGAGAGGGAAAGAAAATCCTAATTGAGGGAGCACAGGGTTCAATGCTGGATCTCGATCACGGTACATACCCCTTCGTTACTTCCTCGCATCCCATAGCAAGCGGTGCTATATTGGGTTCAGGAATAGGGCTGCTCGAAAACATTGAAGTGGTAGGAATTTGCAAAGCTTACACCTCAAGAGTTGGTGAGGGTCCTTTCCCCACAGAGCTTAGAGATGAAACTGGAACGCTTCTTAGAGAAAAGGGTCAGGAATTTGGAGCTACCACCGGTCGTCCCAGAAGATGCGGATGGCTTGATGGGGTGGCACTCAAATACGCGGTACGTATTAACAACATTAAATGGCTTGCCCTTACCAAACTGGATGTTTTAAGCAACCTGCCGGAAGTGAAAATATGCCGAGCCTACAAGATAGAGGGAACTGAAGTTGAAGAGTTTCCCGTCAACCCTCTGTACTGGACCTATTGTGAACCGATTTACGAAACTTTTCCGGGCTGGAAGGGAGATATTTCTGGTATACGAGAATACCGCAATCTCCCCCTGGAAGCCAGACAGTACATAGAATTCATCGAGGACTTAAGCGGTGTCCCGGTAGCGTTGATTTCGGTAGGTCCTGATAGACGTGATACAATAATAAGGAAAGAACTATTTTGAAAGAGCGTGGTCCCTGTGGAAGAAAAAGAAAAAGTACGCCGGGAAATTGAAAAGCTCCGGGAGATAATCCACTACCACGACTACAGATACTACGTGTTGAACTCTCCGGAAATCTCCGATGCTGAATATGACGCCCTAATGAGAAAGCTTGAAGAATTGGAGCAGAAATATCCGGAGTTTATTACCCCTGACTCTCCCACCCAGAGAGTCGCAGGAAAGCCTCAGGAAGCTTTCCCACCGTTTATCCATAGTCGACCTCTGTTGAGCTTAAACAACGCTTTTTCAGATGAGGAAATACGAGAATTCGATCGGCGAGTGAAGCGCTGGCTTGGAGAAAACGAGATTGAGTACGTTGTAGAGCTCAAGATAGACGGATTGGCGGTAAACCTGCGCTATGAAAATGGAGTGTTTGTTCGAGGTGGAACCAGAGGCGATGGGTTAACCGGAGAGGATGTAACCCCCAATCTCCGGACTATACGGAGCATTCCATTAAGACTTCAGGGTTCTGCGCCACCGCGCATAATAGAAGTTCAGGGCGAAGTATTTATGCCCAAAAAAGACTTTGAAAAATTAAACGAAGAGAGAAAGAACAATGGAGAAGTGCCTTTTGCTAATACCAGAAACGCTGCTGCTGGTTCCCTGAGGCAGCTTGACCCCAGCATAACCGCTAAGAGACATCTTGATATATTTGTGTATTCAGCCTTTTTCATCGAAAGCGACTACCAACCTGAAACTCACTGGGAAGCGCTTCAATATCTGAAGGAGTTGGGTTTTAAAGTGAATCCTCACTCCACACTGGTCAGTTCTGTAGAAGAAGTAATACGCCTCCATAAGGAGTGGGAAGAGAAAAGAAAATCTCTGGACTACGATATAGACGGCCTGGTTGTAAAGGTTAATTCTCTTCGCCAGCAAGAAAAGCTGGGCGCGACGACCAAAAGCCCCCGTTGGGCCATTGCTTTTAAATTTCAGCCGACTTATGGAATAACCCGGGTAATTGACATAGAAGTCAACGTAGGAAGGACTGGAACCCTTACCCCAGTAGCCGTGTTGGAACCAGTAGAAGTGGGTGGGGTGGTTATTAAAAGAGCCACACTGCACAACGAAGACGAAATTCGCAGAAAAGACGTGCGTATAGGAGATTGGGTGGTTGTGGGGAGAGCAGGTGAAGTAATTCCAGAAATAGTAAAGGTAATTAAAGAAAGGAGAAGTGGGGAAGAGAAGTTTTTCACTATGCCTGATAAGTGCCCGGTATGTGGTAGCCGTGTATACAGAGAAGAAGGAGAAGTCGCTTGGCGCTGTATCAATGCCAGCTGCCCAGCCCAAATCAAAGAGAGAATAAAACACTGGGCCTCTCGAGCAGCTATGGATATAGAGGGTTTGGGAGAGAAAATTGTAGAACAACTGGTGGACACAGGGCTTGTGAAAAGCATTCCCGACCTCTACCGATTAACCAAAAGCCAGCTGGAGCGGCTGGAACGAATGGGCCCAAAATCTGCCGAAAACCTTATCAATGCCTTAGAGCGTTCTAAAAAGCGGCCTCTTTTCAGGTTCATTTTCGCCCTTGGCATAAGGCATGTTGGAGAGTATATAGCCCAGTTACTTGCCAAACATTTTAAAGATATTCAAAAACTTAGGAAGGTAACCAAAGAGGACCTCTTAAAAATAGAGGGCATAGGCCCTATCGTGGCAGATTCAATAGCACAATTTTTTGCTAACCCTGAAAACCAGAGAATGATTGACGAGTTACTTAACCTGGGTATTGAGCCTCAACCCTTGGAAGAAAAGCCCAAGAGCAGCTTCTTTGCTGATAAAACCTTTGTCATTACTGGTGCACTGGAGCGTTTCTCCAGAGATGAAGCCAAAAGCATTATTGAGGAAAGGGGCGGAAAAGTAGCCAATACCGTTTCCTCGCGGACAGATTTCCTTATAGTGGGCAAGAACCCTGGTTCTAAACTGAGAGAGGCAGAGAGCAGAAAAATCCCCATTGTAACCGAGGAAGAGTTTTACAGAATCCTGGACCAGGAAGGCTAAGTTTCCCCTTGAAAGAGAGAGGTGACTGTTGTGGATCCAAAAATCAACTTGGAAGAGATAAAGAAAGTGGCACAGCTTGCAAAACTCAGTTTTAAAGAAGAGGAGCTGCAAACTTTTTTCGAAGATATTAACAACATTGTTTCTCACTTTGCCAAGCTTGAAGAGCTGGATCTGGAAAATGTTTCACCAACATCCCATATTTCTTGGAGCACTCCCCCGACCAATCCAGACCAACCGGTACAGTGGCCTGATTACCAGAAAATTCTGGAACGTGCTCCTCGAGTTAGTGGCAATTATGTTATCGTTCCCAAAATAGTTGACAAGTAGGTGGAAAGCAATGGATATCAAGGAGTTTAAGGATTTTTCCCTGGAAGATTACCAAAAACTTATCAAAAACAGGGAAATATCGGTAAAAGAACTGGCTCAGCTATTTTTGCAAAGAATTGAAAACGTTGACCCCTATTTGCACGCTTTCTTATTTGTTAATCGGGAGTCTATTCTTGATGAAGCACAATCTCTGGATGAGCAGCTCGAGAAAGCAAATCCTGAGGAAATCCCACCTCTTTTTGGAATTCCAATTGCCATCAAGGATAATATTTGCACCCAAAATATACCAACTACCTGTGCTTCTAAAATCCTGGAGGGTTTTATTCCTCCTTATGATGCCACTGTAGTTTCCAGACTCAAGGCTCAGGGGGCTCTTATTCTTGGCAAGACCAATATGGACGAGTTTGCCATGGGATCTTCAACTGAAAATAGCGCTTTTGGACCCACCAGAAACCCTTTTGACCTTAATAGAGTACCCGGGGGGTCAAGTGGAGGCTCAAGTGCTTGCGTATCTGCTTTGGAAGCTCCTGTATCTTTGGGGTCAGATACCGGGGGCTCCATAAGGCAGCCAGCTGCTTTTTGTGGAGTGGTGGGTTTACGGCCTACCTATGGCCGGGTATCTCGCTTTGGCCTGGTTAGTTTCGCATCTTCTCTGGATCAAATAGGACCAATTACCAGAACGGTTAAGGATTGTGTAACTATTTTTGAAGTCATCAGTGGTAAAGACGAAAAAGATTCAACTTGCGCTCCCTATCCAGCGTTTCAAGCCCAGGAAATACCTTCTCGAGAGGAGGTCAAGAAATTAAAAGTAGGATTGCCCCGAGAGTATTTCTCGGAGGGCGTGGATTCTGAGATTATCGAGAGCATTCAAAACACCATAGATTTTCTGGAAAAAGAAGGCATTAAACTGGTTGAGGTTTCCCTGCCCCACACCGTTTACGCCTTGGAAGCCTACTACATCGTTGCTCCTTCTGAAGCCAGTTCCAACTTGGCTCGCTACGACGGGGTGTTGTATGGTTTCAGAGCCCAGGAAGCAGCCGAGCTACAGGAAATGTATTTTAAAACCCGTACTCAAGGGTTTGGTAAAGAGGTTAAAAGGCGTATAATTTTGGGTACCTATTCTTTGAGCTCTGGCTACTATGATGAGTTTTATCTCAAGGGAATGAAGGTCAGAACCTTGGTAAGACAGGATTTTGAAAAAGCTTTTGAGGTTTGTGACCTTCTGCTCACACCTGTTTCGCCGTGTCTTCCCTTTTTGTTTGGGGAAAGAACCCAGGATCCCTACCAAATGTACCTTGCAGATGTGTTTACGATTCCTTCCGCAATGGCTGGCATACCGGCACTCTCGATTAACTGTGGTTATGCCAGGAGCCTCCCCGTTGGCCTTCAGATTATTGGCAGACCATTTCAGGAAGGGTTGTTATTCGGTTTGGGGTTGTTAATCGAAGAAGGACTTGCTCTTGGGGCTCCTTTTCCAGAAATTCCTCTCAGAAAGGAGAACACCTATGAGTGAACAGACAGAAGCTTTTGTAACCATAGGTCTGGAAATCCATTGTCAGCTACTGACTAAAAGCAAACTTTTTTGCCAGTGTGCAACCGACTATATAGGAAAAGAGCCCAATACCCTTATCTGTCCGGTATGCACGGGCTTGCCCGGTTCCTTGCCAGTCCTTAACGCTGAAGCGCTCAAATTAACAATTAAAACTGCTCTGGCACTAAATTGTGACATACTTCCTCAGGCGGTATTTTATCGCAAAAACTATTTTTATCCGGACCTCCCCAAGGGGTATCAGATTTCGCAATACGACCTGCCTGTTGGCAAGGACGGTTTTATGGAATTTTCCTTTCAGGGCAAGCGCAAAAGGGTCAACATAAAGAGAGTGCATCTTGAAGAGGATGCTGGAAAACTAATCCATGAAGGCCCGGACTTACCCTCTTCAACTTCAGGAGTAGATTTTAACCGCTGTGGGATTCCCTTAGTAGAGATAGTGACCGAGCCGGATCTTTCCTCTCCCGAGGAAGCTCGGGAGTTTTTAAATCTGCTTCGGCGCCTGGTGCGTTACATTGGAGTAAGTGATGGAAACATGGAGGAGGGGTCGCTACGCTGTGATGCCAATGTTTCCGTCTCTTTAACCGGACAGAGTCTGGGGACTAAAGTAGAAGTAAAGAACATGAATTCGTTTCGTTCGGTCTACAAGGCTTTGAAATTTGAAGTCGAGAGACAAAGAGAGATGCTCTTGAACCACCAGACCATAGAGCAAGAAACCAGACACTGGGACGAAGCGAAGCAGGTTACGGTTTCGGCTCGCGGCAAGGAAGAAGCAGAAGATTACCGGTATTTTCCCGATCCTGATTTGTTACCTATTACCATAGATAGCCAACTTGTTGAAGAAATAAAAAATACCCTTTCAGAGTTACCTTTAGAGAGAAAAGAACGGTTGATGGTAGAGTATGAACTTACAGAAGGCGAAGCTGAAGTTCTGACCCAGGAAAAAGAAATTGCTGACTTTTTTGAAGAGTGTGTAAAGCTTATGCCTAAACCTCAACTTATCTGCAACTGGATTGTGACAGAAGTGCGTAAAAACTTAAATATGATGAACCAGAGCATTGATAAAAGTAAAATAACACCTCAGAAGTTTGTGGAACTCTTGAAGCTTGTTGAAAAGAAAGAAATAACCGCTAATATAGGCAAGGAAATTCTCGAGGAAATGTTCAAAAGTGGTTTGACAGCGAAGGAAATCATTGCTAAAAAAGGCATTTCAATGATAAGTAGCGAGAAAGAACTGGAAAAAATCGTCTTCGAAGTCATAGAAAAGAATCCGCAAAGTGTGGCTGATTACCTTAGTGGCAAAGAAAAAGCGCTGCACTATCTTATAGGCCAGGTTATGAGAGCAACACGGGGGCAGGCTGATCCTGAGATGGTTAAAAACATTTTGGTTAAAAAACTTTCTGGAGAGGATTAAAGAGGCGGAAAATGAAATTTGTACATCTTCATGTCCATAGTGAATATAGCCTTTTAGATGGGGCAATTCGCATTGATGACCTGTTAGACAAAGTCCAGCAAAACGATATGGAAGCCGTGGCCCTTACTGACCATGGCGTCATGTATGGAATTGTCGAATTTTACAAAAAGGCCAAATCCCGAGGAATCAAACCCATTATAGGGTGTGAAGTTTACGTTGCCCCAGGTAGTAGATTTGAAAAAACAGCTCTTAAAGGAAGTGAACCAGCTTATCATCTGGTACTTATAGCAAAAAACCAGGAAGGATATCGGAACCTGGTTGAGCTGGTAAGTAAGGCATATCTTGAGGGTTTTTACTATAAGCCCCGGGTTGATAAGACATTACTCAGAGAACACTCCAGAGGCTTGTTTGCTTTATCTGCCTGTTTGGCTGGTGAAATACCAAGGGCGATACTCTCTGGTGAACTTCAGAAGGCAACTCAAATTGCCCTTGAATACCAAGAAATCTTTGGCAAGGGTAATTTCTTTCTCGAACTACAGGAAAATCTCATACCTGAACAAAAAGTCGTTAATCAAGCTTTATTGGAAATAAGCCGCAAACAGGGTATTCCTTTGATAGCTACCAACGATGCTCATTATCTGGAAGCTGCGGATGCTGCCGTACATGATGTTATACTGGCTATTCAAACTGCGACCACTCTTGAAGACCCTAAACGGCTGCGCTTTCCCACTCAGCAGTTTTATTTAAAGACTAAAGAAGAAATGATAAAGAGCTTTCAAAACATCCCTGATGCGCTGGAAAACACTTTGTTGATTGCGACTGAGTCCAATGTAGAACTTGAGCTTGGTAAAACCCTGCTTCCAGATTTCAAACCTCCCCAAGGGTTTGATCTTCACGGCTACCTTCGTCACCTGTGTCTTGAGGGCCTGAAAAAGCGATATGGAGATCCTCCTCCTGAAGTAGCCCAGAAACAGTTGGAATACGAGTTAAAAATCATTCACGACATGGGTTATACTGCTTATTTCCTGATTGTGTGGGACTTTATAAATTTCGCGCGCCAAAAGGGCATCATGGTAGGTCCAGGCAGGGGTTCTGCAGCAGGGAGTATTGTCGCCTATACACTGGGAATAACCAATATTGATCCACTCAGGTACGGTCTCTTGTTTGAGCGCTTTTTAAACCCGGAAAGAGTGAGCATGCCGGATATAGACATCGATTTTTGTTTTGAGCGTCGAGACGAAGTCATAAGATACGTTGCTGAAAAATACGGAAGCACCAATGTTGCACAGATTATTACCTTTGGTAGAATGATGGCTCGTCAGGCAATTCGAGATGTAGGAAGAGCTTTGGGTTGGAGTTATGGGGATGTTGACAAGATAGCAAAGTTAATCCCTGGGGGGCCAGGAGTAACACTGGAAAGGGCATTAAAGGAAAATTCTCAATTGCGCAAGCTCTGGGAAGACAATGCACAGACCAGGAAGCTTTTAGAGATTGCTCTCAAAGTTGAGGGATTGTGCCGACATGCTTCAGTACATGCGGCAGGTGTAGTCATCTCTGATAAACCACTGACCTACTATGTACCGCTTCAAAAAATGAACGGCCAGGAAATAGTAACCCAATTTGATATGGACTCTCTCCAGGAGCTGGGTCTCCTTAAAATGGATTTTCTTGGCTTGCGCACCCTGACGGTAATTGAAAGAACGCTGAACATTGTCAAAAAAACGCAGCAGGAGGAAATCGACCTCGACAATATACCCCTTGACGATCCTCAAACCTTAGAGCTTCTGGCGCGAGGAGAGACAACCGGGGTATTTCAGCTTGAAAGTTCGGGCATGAAAGAGCTCCTGAAAAAATTAAAACCAGAAGGTATTGAAGATCTTATAGCTCTCTTGGCTCTTTATCGCCCTGGACCCCTGGGAAGCGGCATGGTTGACGATTTCATCCAGCGCAAACATGGAAAAGTTAAGATCGAATACCCCCATCCTCATCTTAGAGAGATTCTACAAGAAACCTATGGCGTTATCCTTTACCAGGAGCAGGTTATGAAAATTGCCAGCCATATGGCTGGTTTTACCCTGGGAGAAGCTGACATCCTTCGGAGAGCTATGGGTAAGAAAAAACCCGAAGTTATGAAAGAACAACGTGAAAAATTCATTGAGGGAGCTCGTAAAAGAGGTTATGATCCCAAAATTGCTGCGGAGATCTTTGATCTTATCGAGTATTTTGCGGGCTATGGCTTTAATAAATCCCACAGTGCGGCTTACGCACTGATTTCCTATCAAACAGCCTACCTGAAAGCTCACTATCCTACGGAATATCTTACCGCTTGCTTGACCAGCGTAGCCAGCGACACCGATAAGGTAGCCAAGTTTATAACGGAATGTAAGAACCTGGGCATAAAGGTTTTACCTCCTGACATTAACGAAAGTCTGGCGAATTTTACCGTGGTGGGCGAGAAAAAGATTCGTTTTGGTCTTGCAGCGATTAAAAATGTTGGTGAAAATGCCGTCGAGGAAATCCTTTCCCATCGTGAAGAATCAAAATACAGGAGCATTTTCGACTTTCTGCAGAGAGTCGACAACCGAATAGTGAACAAGAGGGTTTTGGAAAGCTTGATAAAAGCTGGTGCCTTTGATTCCCTGCACCCCAACCGAGCACAGCTTTTGGATTCACTTGAAGACCTTATCAAACATTACACACAAAGTAAAAAGAAAGACTCTAAAAGGCAGATTTCTCTTTTTGGCAATGACCAGCACGACGCAGAAAACCCAGAGCATTTGCTTAAAGAACCCAGAGAACTCGAACACCAAGAAATCTTACGAATGGAGAAGGAGACTTTGGGGCTTTACGTTAGCGATCATCCGGTATCGAAAATACTTTCTCAGTATCCACATCTGAACTTTTTGTCCATCGAAGACGCAAAACTTCTGAACGATAAGGTTAACGTGCGCCTGGTAGGAGTAGTTACTGCTATTCGTAAAATAGTAACCAAAAAGGGGCAGGACATGTTGTTTGTGACCCTGGAAGATGAATCAGGCGCTATAGAGGCTATTGTTTTCCCGAATCTTGTTGAGCAGTTTCAGGAGAACTTTGCAGTAAATAATGTGTTGTGTGTTGAGGGTAAAATCGACTCCATGGATAACAGTGACAATAAAATCATTGCAGAGAGGCTGATTAGTCTTGACGAACTATCCCAGGAGGCATATCCGAGTATATTTATAGAGCTGGAAACCTCGAAAGATATACGTCGAACCATTCATTACTTAAAAGACTGTCTGTCCAGGTTTCCAGGCAAACATCCCGTGGTACTCAATCTCGCCGAAAGGGAAAAGAAGTGGTCCATAGAACTTGGCAAGAACTTTCGGGTCGCCTGGAATGAGGATTTAATCAGTGCTCTGGAAGGAGTTGTGGATAAAAATCAAATCTGGATTACTGGCTGAGGTGAGGCCTTTTGAAGCCGAAAATGGTGAAAAGCTATTTTATTCTTCTGGCAGTCGTTTTGTGGGCTTTATTCCTTCTGGCTGGTTCTCTCGGAGCGCAAAACGAAGCAAAAACATATTATCAAAATGGGTATCTCTTTTTCTCCCAGCAGAAATTCGAACAAGCCAAGGAAGCGTATCAGAAAGCTTTGGAGCTTGATCCTGATTTTTGGGAGGCGCGCTACTGGTTGGGCAAAACTCTGGAGCAACTCGGTGATTTGCCTGAAGCTTTGAATGAGTGGACTATGATTCTTGTTTCTTCTCCCAGTAATCGGGATGCATTTCAGAAGTGGGTTGTGTATGCTCCCCGGGTTTGGGGTAGCAACGATGTTGACCTTACTTCCTTACTTAGTGGACAAAATCAGCTGGATCTAGAAAAGCTGTGGAAGGAATTCCTTCCTCGAGCAATCGTGTTGGGCAGAAGTGAAAGTCTTGACCAGTTGCTGCTTGCAATTCAGACGCTTGACTGGGCAACTCAAAAGGTAAGCAATCTCTTTGCTCCGTACCTTAGATCTGCCGTGAAACGAGCGATCCAAAACATATCGGACAATCCTCAGCCGGGGGATATAGTTACCTATCAGCTGCTCTTTTATTTGAAGGAGAAAAACCTCATCGCTCGGGAAGAAACTGAAAAAATCTTCACTCTCTTGTTTGCGCATCAAGCAGGGATTTCAGAAGAAAAGGCGGCAACAACGGAGACTCTGGAAATAAGTGCAGAAGGGATAGTTTCAGCCGAAGAAAGCGGAGATGAAGCAGGGCTTGGTTTTTTTATTAATCAACCCTAAATTGGTGCCGAAGGCGGGAGTCGAACCCGCACGAGCGCAAGGCTCGCTAGATTTTGAGTCTAGTGCGTCTGCCAGTTCCGCCACTTCGGCACTCTATCAAGAATTATAAGGAAAAGGAACGCACTGTCAATATGGCTGGCAAAAAAGAAAAACTCGTCCTCATTGATGGGAATTCGCTCCTTTATAGGGCTTTTTTTGCCCTGCCACGATTCCAAACTTCGGCAGGCAAACCTACTGGCGCCACTTACGGTTTTCTCAACATGCTTCTGCGCATACTTGATGACCACCAGCCCTTTTCGGTAGTGGTTGCTTTCGATCATCCCGAAAAAACCTTTCGCCATCGTATTCAAAAAGACTATAAAGCACAGCGTCCTGCGACGCCTGAAGACCTAAAGCTCCAAATAGAGGACGCAAAAGAAATTGCCGAACTTCTGGGTTTCTCGGTTATCGAAAAACCCGGTTATGAGGCTGACGATATCATAGGAAGCATCCAGAAAAGGTTAAGTGGTAAATTCCTAATTCTTATTTTCAGTTCAGACCTCGATCTTTTGCAACTCCTTG
The DNA here is from genome assembly GCA_029982245.1 of Candidatus Atribacteria bacterium. Classification (GTDB taxonomy): domain Bacteria; phylum Atribacterota; class Atribacteria; order Atribacterales; family Thermatribacteraceae; genus Thermatribacter; species Thermatribacter velox. Next base: position 20,508 of record JARRBX010000013.1, read on the forward strand.
ATGAAAATACAACTTTGTTGAAACCTTTAAAGGGAGTAACCCAGCTTAGAAAAATAGATCTACAGGATTTTGTGAAAGAGTGGTCAATATCCCCAAAACAAATTGTTGACTGTTTAGCTCTTTGTGGTGATCCATCGGACAACATAAAGGGTATACCCGGCATTGGAGAAAAAACCGCCCTGCGCCTCATTAAAGAATTTGGCGACCTGGATAACTTGATAAAACACATCGAGCGCTTGCCGCCTCGATTGAAGAAGGCCATTCAGGAAAACATAGCTACTATTGATGAAAACCGCCAACTTTTAACCATAAAAGGAGACTTATCTCTTGATTGGGAAAAGTTAACCAAACCCTGGAGCTGGAAAAGTGTGCATTGGGATGCTCTCTTTGCCAAACTCCAGAATCTGGAGTTCAATAAAATTATCGAAAGGCTTATCAAAAAACGCGATGAGTACTCCCATACTCAAGATGCAGGCAGTAACTGCCGTTCCTCGACGCCAACCCTGAGTCTGGTTTTTGCCGATCACTTTTCCAACCAGAAGCCCCGCTACTACTTCTTTCAAGGGGAAACAGGGGGATTACAGCTTGAGGAGAAGGAACTGGCAGAACTACTTAAAAAAACACCCGGAACAGTTATGATACATAGCCCGGTTTTTGCTTCTTCCGAGAAACTTGTGAGTTATTGTAAAGAAAAACCCCTCAAGTATCTGAACGCGGAAACGATTCTCTTTTTAAGTTTTCCAACTTTGGTGGAAGAGCGTCGAATCTTTGTTGGTAACACACTTTTTGCAATTCAGCCTTCGTTGTTTAGCCGTTATTGGGAAATATTTGAGAAAGCGAAAGAAAATTTCGAAGTGCAACCTTCTCTGATTGAATTCTATCTGAAGGTCGAATTAACTTTGCAAAGACGATTGTCAGCAAAAGTTCGAATGGATTCTCTTTTTTCCGGTCAGGAAACGAAGAACTTGTTTACCACCCAATCAGAACTCTCTCTTTTTGAATGGAATTCCAGAATCCTTTTTACCATAGATACTTTAGCACTATGCAGGAAAAGCGAGCAAGTTCTTGAAGGAAAAGGGTATGAAACCTGGAAAAATTGGATACGCTATCCGACTTTTTTGGGATTGCGATACTTGCCAAAAGCAGAACAGGAAATTACCAGAAGACAACTCACAACAATCATGGTTGATGAACTCAAGAAAACCCTTTTATGGGCTCTTCTCTGTTGTAATTTTGAAAAAATAAATATCGGGAGAGAAACAATAGCAGTACCCTATGGGGAAGAAATTCTGCCCACTCTATCAGAATTTTTGATGAAGCATGGTCCT
>JARRBX010000014.1 GCA_029982245.1 Candidatus Atribacteria bacterium
GAAACCCGAGTGGCAGAACTATTACCTTGATAACGCCGAAGAAGTGATTGCGCTTTTTGAACGGTACCCCCAGGTTTCCTTTTACCTTTGTGGTCACCGTCACGTGAGCACCATACCGGTTGAAAAAAACGGAATCTGGTACATAGAAAATGCCTCCACCGTTACCTATCCCATGTCCTACACGGTTTACACGCTAACCCCGGATACTCTTTCTTACCAGGTAGCTCGACTAACTGCCACCCCAGAGCTCTTGGAAACGGCCAAAAACACCATGCTTGAGGATTCTTTCTGGAAACCCACCGATGACGCCACCCCGGAAGAGGTCCTGGCTTATTATGAAGCCAGCGAGTTTTTGCAGTTTTCAATGCCAGTTAGGTTTAAAAAACAGTAAAAGGGAGGTTTAGCAATGTCTGGTAAGTTCCATTACTTCTGGCTTGTAATAGTCTGTATGGCGATACTCCTTGTGGGACAGGTGGCCTTTGCCGCCGGAGTAAAGTACCTGTTCCTGTTCATCGGTGACGGAATGGGTCTTTCCTCAGTACATGCCACCGAGTTCTACCTCAATGACTTGAAAAGCGACCGGGTATACAAGGAGCAGATTTCCTTTACCAGATTCCCGGTAGTAGGACTCATGAGCACCTTTGATGCTGGAAGTTATATAACCGACTCAGCCTCAGCCATAACTGCTATGATCACCGGGCAGAAAACCCTTTCCGGAGTCATCAACATGGACACCGGAAAAAGCCAAAAGCTAACCACCCTTGCCGAAGAAGCTAAAGCCGCTGGAATGAAAGTGGGAGTTTTGAGCACTGTTTCCTTAGACCACGCCACACCGGCAGGAATGTATGCCCACACTCCTTCTCGAAGCAAATACTACGAAATCTCTCTGGAACTTGCAGAAAGCGGGTTCGAATACTTTGCCGGAGGCGGTTTCCGTTACCCCACCGGAAAAGAAAAGAATCAAAAGAGCATATTTGACATTCTCGCCGAGAAAGGCTACACCGTGGTCCAGAGCCGTGAGGAATTCGAAAAGCTGACTCCTCCCGCAGAAAAAGTGGTGGTCATCAACCCCAACCTCGATTCTGAATCAGCCATGCCTTACGCCATAGACCGAAGCGCCAGCGATTTCTCCTTAGCTGAGCTGACCCGCAAAGGAATAGAGCTTCTCGATAACCCCAACGGCTTCTTCATGATGGTAGAAGGTGGAAAAATTGACTGGGCCTGCCACGCCAACGACATTCGCACCGTCATTGGAGACATTCTGGACTTCGAGCAAGCCGTTGCCGAAGCAGTAAAGTTTTACGAGCAGCATCCCGAAGAAACCCTGATCATCGTTACCGCTGACCATGGAAACGGGGGCTTGAGCCTTGGTCACGCTCTCATTGGCTACAATCTGTATCCGGAACTTCTCGAAAATCAGAAAGTCTCTTACGAAGTTTTCGAAGAGAAAGTAAGGGAATACGCCCAGAACACTCCTTCTGGGGAGCAAAGTCTCCGGAACTTCTGGCCCATCGTTCAGGAAAACTTTGGCCTCCTCTGGCTTTCTGAAGAGGAAAAGGCACAACTCGCTGAAAAAGCAAAAAATGGTGATACACAAGCAGCCAGAAAGCTGTCCCTGGCAATATCCGAATATGATCTGATACGCTTAGAGAAAGCTTTTGCAATGAGCATGTCCGGGGAAACTCCCCAGGGTGATGAAGCCAAGGTGCTTTATGGAGGCTACGACCCCCTCACGGTAACCCTCACTCACATAATGGCTGAAAAGACCGGCTTCGGATGGACCACCTACTCCCACACCGGAGAGCCAGTGCCTGTGTTTGCGCTGGGTGCAGGAGCAGAACTTTTTGATGGTTGGTACGACAACACTGACCTCTACGTTAAAATGAAACAGGCTCTGGCCATCACCGCCCAGGTAAAGTAAAATATAGCTCAAAAACCCCCTCCCACTAAGGCGGGCTTGCCCCGGCCCGCCGCCCCTTCAAAGAAAACCTCACCCAGCCATTTTGGAAAATAGCGCAAAAGCTACTAAAAAGCACGGTAAAACTTATTCTTTGCACTTCTCCCGCACGATTTGCTGAGACGGCGAAGCCGAAAAACAAACCAACATTTTTCACTCTCCCCCTGTCCGCTCCAAAACAGCCTTTTGGAGTACTTCCTTGAATTCCGGATGGGCCGCAGCAAAGTAAGACAAGAGGCTTTCTGAGGGCATAAGGGTGGAAACCAGGCGTTTCTCACCTTGAACCGGGAATTCCTCAAAAAGCACCCACATCGGATGGGAGGTCGCAGACTGCTCAAAAAGATCCACCACCACAAATTCTGGACCCTCAAGGACTATCATCCGGGCAGTCTCTTCGTCTTCGCCCGCTTCAGCACTGATTATTTCCCTCATGGTGGGAAAATCTATCCCTTTCATCACCACACCCACTGCGTACGTCTTTTGCGCATCATCTGAAGCTCCATAAGCGAGATACACGTGGCTTAAGTCTTCACTGCCTTCTATGATGTAGTACTCAAGAGGCACCGGGAACCCGGGCATCTCTTCCATGAAATCTGGCTTGCCAAGCTTTGCTTCTACCGCACTACGCTCTAAAGGAAACGCTTCGACGTTACCTATGACTTCATCGGCCAAATCATAGCTCACACTGGCTCCTGCAGGAAACACCAGAGCGAAAGAGAAAAGGAAAAAAGTGAGAAAAATCAGTTTACGCATAACTATCCCCTCCTTCACGTTTTTTGAAACCGGAGTGCTTCCATTCTACCACAGGAAAAGCTTTTACGATACCACCGCTTTTCCTGTGCAAAGATGAAAACATACCAAAAAATTCCTTCACATTAATACCACGACCTATGGGGATGGGGTCCTTTAAATATCTATACCCAATTCTCAAAGGATTACAGAAGACGCTGGAAGCATCTCTGGAGTTACTGGAGAAAGGAATCAACTCCCAAAAGTTTGACGATAGACTCTGGGAAATCATGCCCAGCACTGGCAAAGATATCTCGAGGGTAGCTCTAAAAGTCAGGAGCCAGGAAATCTATCAGGAGAAAGCCCGAAGAGAAGGTTTCAAAGTGATCCGCAGGAATGATCCAAGAACCATCTTGACCCTCTTTGGCGATTTGAACCACTGAAGGACCTAACTACCAACACCAGGATAGTAAAGAATACCGACACCTTGCGACAAACGAGACTAAAGAGCAAGGGAAAAACCCGGTTCAAAAAGTAAAACTGGAACGAAAGAGAGGTTCAAAAAATACACCTGCGATAAGCTGACACTTTCCCCCTATTCTTAATCCCAATACCGCTATCCTTACCAGAAAAATCGAATCTTTCACTCAAGAACCCTTATGTCTTCCACCTCAATAAAAATCGTAGGCTCACATCCTGCCCCATCACAGGAAGTTACTCGTACTGTTCCCAGAACCTTCAGGCGAACACAGGTTGAAAAGTGTTCTTCGTAATAACCGTTGAGCGTTTCTCGCAATGCTTCCAGCGCATCGGGAAACTCCAGAGCCACCGCAAAATCGCCTTCCCGAAGCAATACCTTACAATCTCTGGGATAAACCGCTCCGAAAAATGTGGGACAGCTAAAAACGAGACAACCAGTAACCCAAACCCGCTCACCCACATGGGAAGGCAAATCGGCTAAAGTAACAGAGGTAGCTTCTTCCACCTGCTGACAACCCAAAGCAATGGTTGTCAAAACTCCAAAAAGGAATACGACCAGCGCACCCCACGAGTAACGCACTTTTCTCCACCTCCTCTCCAGGAGAAGGATATCACATCGAAAAACGCTGTAACAAATTTTTATAAAACACAAATCATCCTTACTCCCTCTCGGGAGCCTTCGCAGATAAAGATGGACAGAAAAATATGCTATAACGCATATAGCACTTCATTGAGGGGAGGAAAGTGTACGAAAGTTACCTCTTTCCGACTTGTGCTCTTTTGGTTCTATTTGTGCTCGCAGCAGGATGTCTCAACAACAGCCTTGTGCCTCCCACAAGCGAAGAAGAGGCGTTAAGCAAAAAACCCTCGAGTGGCTGTACCACCATTCAAAGCGGAGACCTGTTAACTTCGGATGGTGAAGTTATCACAACTGGCTACGACAAATGGGGCTATAACTACCAGGCACATATATTTAAAGGAGGATACTGCGATGCTTACCACGACGCTGCTTGGTGCCAACCCTACAAAGATGTCCGCCTCATAATGAAGTGGAACGACGCCTGGCTCAGCAACAAAGACTGCGACGGAGATGGTTTGCTGGACAGACACTACGGTTATGATTCCTACATCGGTTCTGGAGCTTGGCTTACCAACCACATGTGGGGAGAATACCAGGGAGAAGACGGCAAAATTTATAAGTGGAATTACTTCTGCAAAATAGTAGCAGTTCCCGAAGACGCCGAACTGGTGGATGGGGTATGGTACACGGCAGACGGAGAGGAAATCGGACCAGTAATCTGGAAACAATTTGCTGTCGTTGAAGAAGTGTCCAATGACCAGGGAACTGGTGAACACGGAAAAATCTACTTGAGCCCTGTTGGTCCAGGGTTTGGAAAGTTTTGAAACATCACGGGACCGGCCTCTCCGGTCCCTCATTTCTCTTCTTTCACCGCAACCCCCTCAACGCAACCGGTAATCTCGTGCCTCCTGATACAGGGCAATAACATTTTCAGGTGGAACATCCGGCTGGATGTTGTGAGCCGGGCTCAAAACATACCCTCCACCTTTGCCCAGAATGGCGATGGTTTTCCGGACCCTTCCACCTACCAATTACTCGGATATGGCATGATTTTTAATCTTGACAAATTTTGAAAAAACTGCAGTATACAGGTAGAAAAGGGAAGGCAATTCTAAGCAGCACACTTGCTGTCACCCTTTTCATATAATCGTAAAAGGGAGATAGATAGTATCCTCAGCCATACCAGGGTGAGAATCGCGTGAAAAAGAAGCAAACCACTCTCAAAAAAGAACTGTTTTTGAAAGTTGCTCTCTTTTCAGCTTTGATCCTGGTCGTATTTGGCCTTATTTTTGCCCATCTCTTTTACTCCTACGAAATAAATAGGGTCAACACTCTGCTTGAGGAACGAAATGTAGCTTTGAAAAATTTTATTGAAGCCCGCTTTCTGAAGCTGCGCAACCTGGTTGAATTCTTAAGTGAGGTTGATGAAATCCGCAACGCTCCCAACGCTACTCCAAAGGAACGTGAAAAAGCGCTTGCTCTTTACCGCCGCTTTCAGGAAATTGATCCCGACATAAACTACATTTATTCAGGTTATGCAGACGGAACCCTGCTCATCAACAACTACATACCTCCGGAAGGCTATGACCCGAGAATCCGCCCCTGGTATCTGGCAGCTCTTGAATCCCACCCGGAAACCTCTGGTGGCATCCCTTACACGGAAATAAAAACCGGAGAATGGCTGGTTTCAATCAGCAAAACCCTCCTCAACGACCGTGGCGAAATCAACGGAGTAGTTTCCGCCGAAACCTCTATGGAATCAATTTCGAAAGTGCTGCAGCAAGCAGCCGGGAACTACCGCTCTTTCTACAGCTACGTAATACGTAGTGACGGGAAAGTACTCATTCACCACCGGGAGGCCTTTCGAGGCAGACTATTCCAAGAAGTAACCGGCTCTCCTTTTTCTTTTGACTCAGTAAGCGGGCATTTCACCTATCAACTGAACGGTGCACTAAAACTGGCTTACTACTCAAAAATTGAGCCTCTGGACTGGATAGTGGTCACTGCCGTCGAAAAGCGGGAAATTGTCATTTTTATCCTAAAACAAATTCTGAAAGTAGTTGCCATAGTAGCCGTGCTTTCGCTGCTTCTTGGCTGGATTTTAAGCGGTATCTTAAGCGATAACGTCATTTCACCCGTTATCAAGTTAAAACAACACGTTGAGCAAGTGGCTAACGGAAACTGGCAAGAAAAGTTTCGGTTTGAGTATCCTAACAATGAAATTGGCTCTATACTCAAGAGTATCGAGCAGCTCACCCAGAGCGAACTCTACAAGAAAAACTTACAACTGCAAGCCGCAAACCGTAAGCTTGAAGAGCTTTCCATTACTGACCAGCTCACCGGCCTTTACAACCGCCGTAAGCTATACGCCGAACTCGAAAGAGAATGCGAGCGGATGAAGCGCTACAACCGGGCTTTTTCGGTAATCATGCTGGATCTCGATAATTTCAAAGACGTAAACGATGCTTTCGGCCACCAGAGAGGCGACAAGACCCTAATAGAAATAGCAAACTTGATTAAAGGAGTTGTGCGCTCGGTGGATATAGTGAGCCGGTGGGGTGGGGACGAATTTCTGATACTATGTCCCGAGACAGAACTGAGCGAAGCGCGTGAATTAGCTGATCGTCTGCGTAGGAAAATCGCAGAACACTCCTTCCCAGGGGGAATCCAGGTTACAGCAAGCATGGGAGTGTGCGAAATCTCCCCGGAAGACAACATCGAACAGTTCCTGAGCAAGGTCGATGAAATGCTCTACAGAGCCAAAAATAGTGGGAAAAACACGGTTATTACCTGAAAGTTGAAAAAATGCTTAACATTGAAAAAATGCTTAATAAAAGGTTACAACCTCTGTATTTGCCCAGCACGAAAAAAGCAAAAGCATTTATTTGAGCTTTTCCTTCATATATTTGAGAATATCCTTGATTTCTTCCAGGGTTTGGGCAATTTCATAGTCAAGAGCAACGTACTCCTCTCCCTTGTGCGGACCATCTTCCACTACCCGCCACAGCCGGTAAGCCAGACGGTATTTCCCATCCCCAACAGGCTCGGCATTGGCAAGGAGTTCTATACGGGGAAGTGGCGGTTCATGATGCCACCACCTGAGATAAGCCGGGTACACCGCCCGGAAAGCAGCAAGGATTTCTTCCGGCGTTTCCGGCTCCTCTGGAAGGGAAGAAGAAGTCACGCTGGAAGTAGAAACTGCCGAATCGGGAATCATTGCATCAAAAAACTCTGTATCAGGCTCAGTAGAGGTAGGAGAGGTTTCCGAATCCGGGGTACTTTCTCTGGGAGTGGCTGGAGGAGAAACGTTAGAGTCAGCAACTTTAGCTTTCGGCCTTTGCATTGCTCGTCTACGTATGCGCTCCAGGTCTCCTGCAATCGTTTCCCAGATTTTTGCAGTAATAGCACTTTCATTTTGGGTCAGCATTTCCCGCTGGAAACGCAACTCCAGGGTATCCTTCCAGAACTGGTCAATCTGAGAACGGAGATAATTTTCCAGTTTCGGCCCAATGAGGTCCTGGTTGTATCCCTTTGCACGGACAAGCTCTTGATACATGCTCTCTTTGACCTCATAATACCCGCTAAACCTCCCCATGGTAGCCATCTCAAAAGCTGTGCTTATCGACTCAGTGCTTTTATCACCACGCTTCCAGTCAATAAGCCGCGAAGAACGATAATTTCGGTAAATGGACTCCTTAAGGGAGGGAATAAACACATAGTCCCTGATGACCTCCAGGCTGGTTTTATAAGCTTTGATGGCGGTGAAAAAAGTATTCAAAGGACCTGGTAAAAAAGTTGTACGTAGAGTATCAGCAAAGCGATTAAAAAGTTCCAGCACGGCATTATCATCCCGGGCATTCGCAAAAAGATGCACCACTTTCACTGTAAACGCAGCCTGCTCCACACCGGCAAAAAGAGAGGGAGCCTCCTGATAAACGAGCTCCAGAGCATCTTTGGAAAGCCCGGTCAGGCGTGCTGTCTCATTGATAACCTCATCCCGAGTGACTTCAGCAAAGGAAAATGCAGGCAATACAAAAACACAGGCCATGCAAAACGTGATGGCAAAAATCACCTTTTTCAAAAGAAGCACCTCCCTGAAAAACCATTTTCGTTCAACCTGAAGGAAAAGTCAAAATTTCCACATTGCTAACCCAGCGACACAAATTGTCGCTTTATTCTGGTATATTGAAAATAGATCTTTTAGCCGAAAAGGAGGGATAAACCTTGGAACTCTGGGAAGCGCTGAGTGAGCTGGCAGACAAGGAAATATTAGATGCATATTCACCACCAGGAATGCGCGCTGCTTTTATGCGTGGCATTCTTGCCAATCTGGGCTCTGCTATTCAGGGAGAGCTTGAAGCCATAAGAAGAGAAGTAACCTACGAAACCAGCAGATACCTGGAAGAAGTTATTCTGAGAGCCGTTACCGAAGGAGTAAAGATGGGCGTCAAAGAAGGCATCCGGGAGGGAATTAAAGAAGCACTGGCGGAACTACTTAAAGAAGTCAAAAAGATGCAAAACTCGCAGCAACCTGCAGCCGAAAGCGAAAAAAGCCGGAAGAAAAAATAAGTTTGTCAATTCATCCTTTTTTCCGGCTTTTCATTCACCAACCCTTACCAAGGGGCTTCTACACCCCTGTGGAGAAAAAAGTATGCACCTAAAAAACAGTTAATGCGCCCATATCGCAAAACAGGAAACATGAATAAAGCTTTCAACTACTTGAACTAAACAGTTCCTGACATATAGAAGTTATTCATACAGCTTATAATACTCAACAAGTCTACCCTTAACAAGTTGAATAGCTACCTCTATCGCTTGGATCATGCTACCCGGATCAGAAATGCCCTTGCCAGCTCTATCAAACGCTGTACCATGATCAACAGATGTTCTAATAATTGGAAGACCTAATGTCACATTTACACCTCTGGTAACGACGCCTTCCTGATTTTCCTTAAATGTAAAGCCCAAGGTTTTTATAGGAATATGACCCTGATCATGATACATTGCAATAACTACGTCGTATTTTCCTCCTTTGAGCTTAGCAAAAATAGTATCACCAGGAAGAGGACCTTCAACATCTATATTGAGTTTCTTAGCCCTATCCACAGCAGGTGCGATTTTTTCCATTTCCTCTCTACCAAACAACCCCCCCTCCCCGGCGTGAGGATTAACACCTGCCACACCAATGCGAGGTCGATCTATACCTAAGGCTTTCATTGCGCAATCAGCCAGCTTGATGACTGCAAATACACGATCCTCAGTAATAAAGTCACACACCTTACACAGAGGAATATGTGTAGTTACGTGGACTACACGCATATTATCATCCAGCAACATCATGGCATAATCTTTGGAACCAGTGAGAGTTGCCAAGATTTCTGTATGGCCAGAATAAGTATATCCCGCAATCTTAAGAGCTTCTTTGCTTATAGGCGCAGTCACTATTGCATCAACTTCTCCCTTGAGAGCAAGCTCTACAGCCTTTTTGATACATTCAAACGCTGTTCTTCCAGCCTCCGCGCTAACTTTCCCATAAGTCACCTTGGTAAAGTCAACGTTACATACGTTTAGAACGTTAACATGCTCCTTTTGTCCATCTCTTGCTTCTGAAGGTTTTTCAATCACCCTAACGCTCACTCTTTTCTTAGCTACTCTTGCCGCTTCCTCAATCACTTTCGCATTTCCAACCACCAAAGGAACACATCTTTCCTGAAGTATAGCCTCAGAAAGGGCTTTTATTATTATCTCAGGGCCTATACCCGCAGGGTCACCCATTGTTATAGCAACTACCGGAAGTTGAAACGACATCTTTATATCACACCTCTTTTGTCAAAGAACGAAGAATTTTAAACAGCAAGTCGTCATCACCAAAGCCTCCTGCTTTAGTAATAATCTTCATTCCTTTGTATGGTCCGTCCACAATTCGCCCTAAAACAACACCCGGAGAAATTTCAGAAACCAAGTCGATACATTCACACTCAAGAGCTCTGCACACTGCAAGAGTCGTATCACCACCCATAAGCACAAGCACTTTTACAAATGTTTTTTCAAGAATTTGCTTCGATACTTCTGCAAGCGAACGCACAAGCATCCACGCAAAGTTGTGTTTAGAAGCCTGATCTGAAATCTTGTCGTCAATCAAAAAGCGTCTACCACGCCTTTCGTTAGTTTTACCAATATTAGCATCTTCTAAAGTTAACACAACGTTGTAACCTCGAGAGAGCAACAAACAAGCTTCCTCAACAACCTTATGAATTTCACTTTGCGCTTTTTCTGGAACCAGGAAGTAGCCTAGCTTTATCCTAAAAACCCTGGTACTTTGATCTAATAAAGTTAATTTTTCGATCTGAAGCAATGTTCTCGGATGGGCTGAACCTGAAACCATCAAAACACCGGTTTTATCATAACCAAAAGATTCCTCACTAAGCATTACATTTTTTGCCTTTCTCTCTGGAATCTCTGGAGAAATAACTTGTGCAATCGCAGAAGCCAGACCTGCCGAACCAACCAAAAGAAAAGAAAATTGATGCTCATTTTCAAGCAAAAGAACAACTCTGGCTATTGTCTTAAGATGCAAATTTTCAGAAGCATCTAACACAACAACAGACTGTCCTTTTTCGTATAGAACCCTCAAAAGTTTTTCTTTAAGACATTGAACACCCTTCTCAACAACTGAGAGAGGAATATAGATAACCCTCTTAGACATTTGCTCTTTTATCAAAGTTGGTATGTGGCTCTTTTTAACTGGAGTTACAAGATCAAACGCTATTTCTGTCTCATCAATAGGAACACCTTCAACAAGCTGTCTACCCCCCACGGTTATCCTTCCCATGTCAGGGAAAGCAGGAGCAACCAATGCCAGCGGAAATCTAAACACATCCAAAATAGCATCAATCTCAGCTCCTACGTTCCCGCGGAGTGTTGAATCTATTTTCTTATAAATTTTTACGTTACCTAACCCTGCCAAAGCTCTTGAAAGCTTCTTCACCCTTTCATAGGCTTCTTGGGGAAGTAACGCTCTGGTATTGGTATTTACCGCCACGATTTCACCGCTTACAAGATTTTCAAGTCCTTTCCAAGGTATATCGACAAAAACTTTTACCGAAAAATTACATTTTACAAACTGCACTCCACAGTCATTGGCTCCTGTCAAATCATCAGCTATAATACCGATTCTCATATTTTCTAATCTCAAACTTCGCGTATCCACACAAGCATTTCCCCAGAACCCCGGTTACCCCAGGCAAAATAAGGCACAGCCTTGAATCGAAAAGATCGAAAAGGATGAGCTTCCGACGTATAAAGTGGTTCATCAGGAAAGAAAATGCTTCTCTTTGCTTCTCCCGAAATTACCACAACACCACCCAACAAATCCTTATCAAATTCAGCCTCAAGACAGCTTTCTTTAGGAAGAACCACATCTGGTAAAAGAGGACCATTGTCAACTTCTTCCAAACAAAAAACTAAAGGACCCCTCTGAAGAGCAACTCTTCCTGCAGCAGCTCTTAACAAAGGATTGGCTCTAATTCGCTCAACCGGCATTACCAAAACCAACCTCACCAAATCGTTTGGGTACCAAAGCTTTTTAATACAAAGGTAGCCCTGCCTCATTTCTGCACGATAAGTCTTGTCCTTATCACTTTCTACTTCTACCTTGTATTGTTTGCACCATTCCGGTATCCTAAGACAAAGATTGAATTCAAGAGGTTCAAATGGCTCTACAGTAATTTTTACACTACCTTCCCATGGGTAACTAGTTTCTTGATAAATATTTATGTTCCTGTTAAGAAGCTTTATTTCTGCCTTACTGGACACGTAAAGATGTGTCCAAATGCCATCTGAAGTGATTGAGTAAACATATTGTAACAGTGAAGCTATTAGCCTTGAAAGATTCGGAGGACAACATGCACAAGTAAACCATCTCTGCCGACTTGGGAGTATGTGCTTTCTATCATACCTGTGCTTACACGCCTCAGGCCATACTTCAAGAGGAGTTGTATAAAAGTACTCCGTCCCTTTAAGAGACATGCCACTCAGTACACTATTATATAGAGCTCTTTCCATAACATCTGCATACTTACTGTGAAGATCCAAGGATAGCATTCTATGAGCCCAAAATATAAGCCCAATTGACGCACATACCTCAGCATATGCTGTATCATTGGGAAGGTCATAATCAAATGTGAAAGCCTCTCCAAAAGCACTTGATCCCAAACCACCCGTCAGGTACATCTGGCATTGAGTTACATTTTTCCACAAAGCCTGACATACATCAGCCAGTTCTCTATCTCCCAATTCTACAGCCAAATCCGCCATTGCACAGTAAAGATACATAGCTCTAACAGCATGTCCTACAGCCTTTCGTTGCTCTCTCACCGGTACGTGGGCTTGGCAGTATTCATATGTAAATTTGCCACCCCACGGTCCATAAGGTTCTTCTTCTCCTCTTAATCTAGCTTCTTCGTCAAAAAAATGCGGTTTTTTCCCACGTTCTTCTACAAAAAACCTTGCAAGATGGAGATAGCGTTCATTTTTTACACAACGATAAAGCTTGACAAGAGCCAGTTCAATTTCAGGATGGCCATCGTATCCTTTCAATTTTTCATTTTCTGGTCCAAAAGTTCGCTCGATGCAGTTTGCCAACTTGCAAGCTGCATCGAGCACCTTTCGATCCCCAGTAGCTTTAAAATAGGCGATTGCTGCTTCAATAAAATGACCTGCAACATATAGTTCATGCATATCTCGAAGATTAGTCCATCTTTTTTCCAAACCGTTTATTATGAAATAGGTATCAAGATACCCGTCCTCCCTCTGCACTTTAAGGAACAACCTTACGGCTTCGTTGGACATTTCCTCAACCTTCGGATCGCGTTCAAGCGCAAGTACGTAACTCGCAGCTTCAAGCCACTTAGCGACGTCACTGTCCTGAAAGGGTCTACCTTTAAAGCTTCCTGTAGTCTCTCCGGCGGCGATTTTGAGATTCTGTACAGCATGACTTATCTCGGGATCGTTCAAAACCCTCCATTGGTAAGGAAGTATAACTTCCTTCACAAGTTTGAATCTTCTGTACCAGAAACCTTCCTGAAAGCAAGTCTGTGAAAGATCAACCGGTAGTATTGCGTTCATTTTTTTAGCTTTCTCCTCTTCTGAACTTGCTTACTGCAGAAGACCCCATTCGCGAAGAATCTTTTTAAGACCTTCTATCTCCTCCTCAGTAATCGGGAGAAGGGGTGGACGTACCTTGCCTCCTCTCAGTCCCACCAGATCCATTGCCTTTTTAACATGAACAATTTCTCCATTTGGCTGCTTTACTCCTCCGTTCCACCACCAGCTATAAATCATCATCTCTTTTCTGTGATACCTATAGGCTGCTTCATAATCTCCCCTCCTGCTAGCTTCCCAAATCTGGATTTCAAGTTGAGGATTAAAACTCGCTATAGAAGAGAAGAAGCCAGCTGTTCGTGCTAATGCCCCAAAAGGTTGCAAGGACGAGGAAGCAACAAAAACCAGCAACTTATCACTAAGTTCCTCAGCAGAGTCAAAAAATCGCTTGATATTCGAAGTTGCCTGTTTTAAAGCGAATATTCTGTCCAAATCTGCAAGGCGTTTAAGAAGATTTACTGACATATCGCTCCCATTGGCTACACCAGGGTTATTGTAGATCATTATTGGAACTTCAACGCGATCGTTAATGAATTTATAAAAAGAAAAGATCTGATCTTCACCAAACGAAAGATAATAAGGCTGTACTACCATAATTGCTCGAGCTCTTACTTCCTCAGCGTACCGAGCCAGTTCGACTACCTCAACAATAGAACTACTATTACATCCGGCAATAACTGGGATGTCATCTTGTGCTGCCTCAACGACAGTCCTTATTACTTGTTTCTTTTCATCCATATTCATCGAATAACACTCGCCCATCGAACCAGCTGCAACGAGAAAACCATTAGAAGCATTAAGCCCGTTATCGATCATATACCTGACATTGTGATATAACCCCTCAAAATCTACCTGCAAATTTTCGTCAAAAGGTGTCAACACTAAAGCACCTACACCCTTGAACTCGCCTTTTTGCTGGGGAGTAAACATACCAAAAAACCTCCTCTTGTCTTTTATTTACATTTACCTACAGGTGTACTTTACTCTTTAAGAGCTCCAGCACCCCAACCCTTAACAAGCCTCTCCTGGGTTATTAACAAAAGAAAAAGCGCTGGCAAGCTTACCACCACGCTCCCCGAAAGTATGTACTCCCAGTAGATATCGAACTCTGTTATGAAACTTTGTAAACCAACAGGGAAAGTCTTTTTGCTCTCTGAGGTTAAAAGCACAAGAGCAAACAAATACTCGTTCCAAACATAGTTAAAGGAATACACTACTGTAGCTATGATACCAGGAAGACTTACAGGAAGGACTATAGAGAATAAAGTTCTCAAAGGCGATGCTCCATCAACAGCTGCAGCTTCTTCAAGCTCAAGCGGTATAGAACGGAAAAAGGCTCTCAAAAGATAAATAGAGTAAGGCAAACAAAGGGCAATGTAAGTAATAATTAGTCCTTCTAACCTATCAAGAAGACCAGCGCTTACCATCCATGCGTAAAGAGGAATAATCAACAGAATGGGAGGCAGTAAGTAAGCAAAAAGCGAAAACACCACGAATATTTTCTTTCCAGGATATTTCAGTCTCGCCAAACTGTAAGCAGCAAGAGAAGCAACTGTCACTGAAATCGCCACCGTGCCTACAGCTGCGTATAAACTATTAAGGAGCATTTTTGGGAAATGAGTTTCTTGAAAAAGCTTTATAAAATTTTCCACAGTCCATTGCTTAGGAAGAACAGTAGGAGGCACGGAAAAGAATTCTACTTTGGGCTTAAAAGAACATAACCCCATCCACAACAATGGACCACTCGCAAAGAGGACAATTAATCCAATACCTACCCCAAGCAAAAATCTTTCTCTCACTCTTCGAAAACTACGAATAGCTCTTCACCCCTCTGCTTTCATACTCTTAGCTATAGAAACAATAACTAGTATTAAAAAAGTAAGTATGGAAATAGTTGCTCCCTTACTGAATTGCATTCCCTGAAAAGCTATACGATAAGCAAGGACCGACAGGTTTTCTGTAGCGTTACCTGGACCCCCACCAGTTAGCATCATTATTTCATCCACCTTTTTAAACATAAACACGATACGCAAAACGGTTACCGCTGAGAGCACGTCGGCTATCTCAGGAAAAGTGATGTATCGAAACTCTTTCCACCTTGTGGCTCCATCTATCCTGGCTGCTTCATAAAGCTCTGGAGGAATAGTCTGCAAACGAGCAAGGACATTGATCAAAACGAAAGGAAAATAACGCCAAATTGCAATAAAAATGATTACCCCCAAAGCAAGTTGAGGAGAACTCAACCAACTCAATGGTTTAGTAATAATTCCGGTGCTCTTCAAAATATAGTTAATTAGTCCAAAATTAGGATTTAACAACCATCTCCAAGCAAGGGTAACACTAATTGTAGGAATAAAGAAAGGCAACATAACAAGAGCGCGTATCAAACCTTTGCAACGGGTTACTTCGTGCAACAACAACGCACCAATAATCCCTATCAGTAACTGCCCTCCAACAGTGCCCGCTGTCCACAAAACATTTATCCATAAAGCGTGCCAGAAAGACCTATCTCTCAAAACTTCGACATAGTTTTTAAGCCCTACATATTCCCCTTGAACCTCATATATAAGTCGAGAGTGAAGACTCAAAATTACCGCATTTATTAAGGGGTAAATTATGAGTAAGCCTAGAAAAACAAAACTCGGTAACAACAACGCGATCCCGAAGAAGCTATATCTCTTCATTGCTGTTCATTTTTCCTCCTACATAAGGGTAGATCGGGCAAAACCCGCCCGATCTACCTCCAATTTTGCTCTGTTATTTAATTCCAAACTCCTCGCGCCAAGCCTTAGCAACCTCTGCAATGGCTTCTTCCGCTGAAATTTGCCTTGCTAAGAAAGAGTTAAGTAACCCAGTCCATACAGGACCACTCACTGCTCTCCCAACGTAAGGATTGCGTGGGTATCTAATATGAAAATCGGTGCCATACTCAAAGGCAATTCTCAAGCTTTCTTTCACAACACCAACCCAACGCGCTATTTCGGGTGCTTCGAAGTACTCCTTTTTCTCTAACCAACTGGTACGAACCGGAAGATTGTGCCCTGGTACCGACTTAGTAAGGAACAAGAAGTATTGTTCATCGCTTAGGTAGAATTTGATAAATTCCTTAGCTAAAGAAGGATGCTTAGTTGAAGCAAAAACGATAAAGTCGTTAAGAGGAGACCAGACGACTGGTTTTTCACCAGAAGGCCCGACAGGAGGTATAGCAACAGCAACATTTGGTGCCATGTCTGGATTGTAACGGTCAATAATCGTCAATATGCGCCCTGGATATTTAACCATAGCAACCAGATCTTGAGCAAACTGTGTGGCTGCTTCAAAGTTCCCAGTAGTAGGAACTCCCGGAGGGGCGTACTGCGCCAGCTCTCCCCATGTCTTAAGAGCTTCAATGGCCTGTGGAGACTCAATAGCTACGTTCCAATCCTGATCAAAGTAATCTCCGCCATTTGACCAAAGCACACCCGTAAAGCGGACGGCATTCTCCGGAGCTTTTCCTTGGATCGCCATGCCCCACCGGTCAAACTGACCATCTCCATCCAGATCTACTGTCAAGCTTTTAGCCACATCAATCCATTCCTCAAACGTACTTGGAACTTTCAAACCCGCCTTTTCGAACAGATCCTTCCGGTAGTAAAGCACTTCTGACTCCATTAGAATAGGAATGTCGTATATGCGTTCATCTTCGGTGGGACTAATTAAATTCCGAGGGATGTCACCTATTTCTTCAAAAAGATCGTCAAGCGGAAGCAATAAACCCTGTGCAGCTAACCCTGCGACATACCTCGGACCAAAGAAAGCAATATCAGGAGCTGTTCCTGCTTTCACCATGGAAGGCAACATTGGAAGGAGATCATCAAATCCCCCATGAATAAGCTCCACCTTGACTCCTGGATGAGCGCTTTCAAAACGTTGAATAATGGTTTTATCTATCTCGACCGAGGTAGGATCTGTTTCTGGAGAAAAATACTTCAGTTTCACCGCTTCTGCTCCAAAAGCACTTAATGCAAAAACACTTACCACAAGCAACGCTAGAACTCCCGCAAGGCTTATTAAAAGTGATTTTTTCATACTTCCATCCTCCCCCCAGTAAATTCTTACGGCAAAAGCTTGACATATACAAAAATCTGTGGCAAGATAGGGTAAAACCTAAAAAGGGGGGATAATTCCGACTTAAGATGGAAAATTGCTTGCTAATTGATTTAAGTTCGTCAGTTGAAGCAATAAATGGAGGTCTGTTCGTTTCAAGGGGCATTGGGCAACACCCAGATCGAGTAATAGATTCATATGAGCTTATCTTCGTAACTTCTGGGAGGCTCGGAATAGAGGAAGAAGGTCGTTCCTTTATTCTAAATCCAAACCACTATTTAGTACTATGGCCTCAAAAGCGTCACCGTGGCATACTACCTTTCGAACCAGATTTGCGCTTTTACTGGATTCATTTTCGAGTGACATCCAAAGAAAAGCTCTTACACCTTTCGAAAAACCATAGTTTTTTTATACACAAGCAAGGTAGAATCAAACACCCAGAACCTCTTATAGAGTTGTTTCATCGTTTTCTCACCCTACAAGAAACGGAAAAATCCTTTTCCATTTCGAAAAATCTTGTGCTCCTTTTGATCTTTTGTGAAATATTTAAACAATATGAGAGCAGTCTAATAATGGGGCAACACGGAGAAAAAATCTCCTCCTCTAACGGGATTTTAGCAAAGTGGGTTGAACAATATGTAAGGTTACGCTTTCGAGAACCGATCTCAACTTCCACTATAGCCAAGGAATTAGGATATAACCCCGACTACCTAGAACGCAAATACAAGGAAGCCTACGGGAAAACAATTACCCAATTTATTCGGGAATACCGTCTCCGACGTGCCTGCCGCCTACTTCTAGAGAGCAACCTTACCATAAAGGAAATAGCTTTTGCAAGCGGGTTCAAAGATGTCAATTACTTTCGAAAGCTTTTTAAACAAGAAAAAGGCATCACTCCTACCTCTTATCGGAAGCTTTATGGAAAAATCCATGTAAATACTGCTTGAAGCAAAAGTGAGCTATCAGACATCAAGCCTCTCCTTGTAAGGCTAGCAACCTTGATTCTCTCTCTTGCAAGATCTTTTCAATGGTTGCTATATCCTCTTCGCAGAGCACAATATCAGCAGCAGGAACAATGTCTTCAACTTGGGAAGGTCGTCGCAACCCAACTATTGCCGCTGTTATTTCAGGACGTCTCAAAATCCAAGCTATAGCAACTTGAGCTGGTGTTGCATCATACTTTTCTCCAATCTCTTTGAGCTTTTCTGTTACCGCTAAATTAATACTCAAGCGAGGTTCTTGGAACTCTGGGTCACGGTGCCGATGGTCATCAGGAGGAAGAGCAGCTATTCGCTCTCTCGAAATAGCGCCAGTTAAGAGTCCTTTTTGTAAAGGGCTATAAACTATAACTCCAATGTTATTCCTCGCACAATAAGGAAGAATTTCACCCTCTATTTCGCGTCTCAACATACTATAAGGCGGTTGCAAAGAAGTAATAGGATGTATTTTTCGTATTCGCTCCATTTGTGCCACATTAAAATTACATACTCCAGCATAACGAACTTTTCCTTCTTTTACAAGCTTAGCTATTTCTTCCCAAGCCTCTTCTATATCTTCTTCAGGATTTGGCCAATGGATTTGATAAAGATCTATTACGTCAACTTGCAAACGCTTCAAGCTATCCTCCGCTTCTTTACGAATACTTTCTCTCTTGAGTCTATAGGAAATTTCACCCTTTTCATCCCATACTCTTCCACATTTAGTAGCTATATAAGGTTTCTGAGATAACCCCTTAATAGCTTGGCCAACAACTTCTTCAGCATGGCCTAATCCATAAACAGGAGCAGTGTCTATCCAATTAATTCCCAAATCCACTGCTCTTCTAATTGCATCAATGGAATCTCGATCATCTTGCGGACCCCAGCTAAATTTCCAACCGCTACCCCCTATAGCAAATGAACCAAGACCAATAACTGAAAACTCTAAGTCAGAGCACCCCAACTTTCTTCTTAGCATTACCCCACCTCCAAACAAATTAATAGTACTTCAGTAAAAATAAACAAAAACTACGAAATAGAACGATTAAAAACGTAGCAAAAAGCACGGAACTTGTCAACAACATATTCAAGTTCACATCATGCGGGACACCTTAATAAGGAGTAGTGTCCGTTATAGTGTGTAAAAAGGGTGGATTAGAAGCAGGAAAGGCCATCCTCCCTCTGGTAATAAAAAGATAGGCAAAAACAACCTACCAGGAGGGATGGAGGATGGCCCATTATCAAGTTACCGTAGACGGCGAGGTTCTGCTTTAGTTTTCACAAGACGACGGTTTAGCCCGGTTGGTAGAGCAGGTTTTAAACCAGATTCTCGAGGCCCAGGTCACCGAACAGCTCAAAGCGGAGCTCAACGAACGTACAGAGGAGAGGCAAGGGTACCGTAATGGCTACCGCGAGAGACCCATAGTAACTAGAATTGGCCGGTTCTTCCTGGAAGTACCTCGGGTTAGGTCTGGCGAATTTTCTATGGAAATGTTTGAGCGTTATCAAAGGAGCGAGCAGGCATTGCTTTTAGCTCTCATGGAGATGGTCATCAATGGGGTGTCGACACGGAAGGTTAGAGCTGTGGTTAAGGAGTTGTGCAGCACGGAGTTTTCGAAATCGACCGTGTCTGAACTCGGTAAACAACTTGACCCACGTGACAAAGGCGTGGAATGAACGGGACTTAAGTGAGAAGGAGTACCCCTTTCTTCTGGTAGATGCTTTGGTCATAAAGGTACGGAAAGGAGGCCGGGTACGGGTCCAGAGCGTGCTTATAGCTGCTGGGGTCAACCGAGAGGGTTACCGGGAAATTTTAGGACTGATGATTGGAGACAGCGAATCGGAAGCCAGCTGGTCGGAGTTTTTCACCTGTCTAAAGAGGCGTGGATTAAAGGGCGTTGACTTAGTAGTTTCGGATGACCATAAGGGCTTAGTAAACGCTATTATGAACCACTTTCAAGGAACAAGCTGGCAGCGGTGTCAGACGCATTTTGTGCGTAACGTATTGGAAGTGTGTCCTAAGACGTTACAGAAGAAACTCCATGCTCGCCTGAGACACATTTTTGATGCACCGGATTTAGATACGGCCAGGCGGCTTTTGGGGGAGGTGGTACAGGAGTTTGAGGCCGTAGCGCCCAAGGCGATAGAAAAACTTGAGGCTGGTTTTGAGGATGCCATAGCGGTGATGGCGTTGCCAGAACCGGTTAGGCGGCGGTTACGTACTACCAACGCCATAGAACGACTGAACCGGGAGATTCGGCGGCGGGAGAGGGTGGTAGGCATTTTCCCTAATGAAGAGGCAGCGCTGAGACTGATTGGTGCAGTGCTCATGGAGATAGACGAGGCTTGGGCGGCCAGCCACCGGTACTTGGATATGACGGAGTACTGGATATGGAGGGATAACCAAGGAAAGGTTAAAGCAGAAAACTCCAATAGAATGGAGAAAGAGGTAGCCTAATAAGCCTCTAAATAAGCCTTAAAAGCTACCAGCATAGTGTCAAGAGTTTTGTGTAAGGCAGGGTTCCCTAACTTCATACTTTGCCCTCCTGATGGACAGAAGCTCCTCCTTAGCCAGAGAAAAGTCCTT
>JARRBX010000015.1 GCA_029982245.1 Candidatus Atribacteria bacterium
CGGTCCTCAGGTGGTTAAAGCGGCTACTGGTGAGGAGATAAGCGCTGAAGAGCTGGGTGGTGCGGAAACTCACGCCAGAAAAAGCGGAGTTGCCCACTTCGTGGGCAAAAACGAAGAAGACACGTTCCGGATGGTGCGTGAATTGCTGAGTTTTTTGCCCTCCAATAACGCCGAAGACCCTCCTTTTAAGGAGTGCAGTGACCCCGTAGACAGAAGAAATACTCTATTTTACGACCTGATGCCGGCTAATCCCAACAAGTCCTATGACATGAAAAAAATTATTCAGGAAGTGGTTGATGACCATTCTTTTCTGGAAGTGCACCGCCACTTTGCACCCAACATTGTGGTTGGTTTTGCTCGGATAGGGGGTTATGTGGTGGGCATCATAGCTAACCAGCCCCAGCATTTGGCTGGGTGCCTGGACATTGACGCTGCCGATAAGGCTTCAAGGTTTATCCGCTTTTGTGATTGCTTCAACATCCCTCTGGTTACCCTGGTGGATGTACCCGGATTTTTGCCGGGTAGCTATCAGGAGTTTGGAGGTATCATTCGTCACGGAGCTAAAATGCTTTACGCATACTCGGAAGCAACAGTGCCCAAGATTACGCTCATCATTCGCAAGGCCTATGGTGGCGCTTATCTTGCCATGTGCAGTCGTCATCTTGGGGCTGATATGGTTTTTGCCTGGCCGACTGCAGAGATAGCGGTAATGGGGGCTGAAGGTGCAGTGAATATCGTTTTTCGTAAAGAGATTGAGGAGGCTCTGGATCCTGAATTAAAGCGCCAGGAAGTTATTGCCAGATATCGAGAAGAGTTTTATAATCCCTTCCAGGCTGCCCGAAGGGGATATGTGGATCAGGTGATTGATCCTCAATATACCAGGCTCAAGATTGCTCGAGCCCTTGAAGTTTTCTGGACTAAAAGAGAAACTGGAAAGGGGAAAAAACATGGTAATTTCCCGGTTTGAGATGCCCGAGGGCCTTGAGCTCAAAAAAGTTGCAGCGGTGGTTGGTGCCATTCTGGCTTATCTTGAGGAGGAGCAAAAGGCTCCTGGTTCGCCAGCTTACACTTACGTTAAAAGAAAGAGCATCTCCTGGAGAAGGCTTGCCTTGCAGGAGCAATGTTTCGAATTCTCTTTAAGGAGGTAGCCCGAAATGCGCAAGTTTCGAGTTCGCATAAATGGAGAAGAATTTGAAGTTGAAGTCAGTGAGCTACAGGAAGAAACCGCTCCTCAATTGAAAATTCAGAAACCGGAGCGTAAGGTGGGGTCACAAAGCACTTCTGGGTCTCCCCTTAAGGTAACCACTACACTGCGGGCTCCCATGCCAGGCAGAATTCTGGAAGTTAATGTCCAGAAGGGGCAGAAGATTGAGGCAGGACATGTTGCTTTTGTGCTGGAAGCCATGAAAATGGAGAACGAAATCGTGGTTGAGAATGCTGGAACGGTTACCCAGGTTTATGTTGAAGAGAATGACGTTGTCGACCATGGAGATCCTCTGGCGGAGATTGAGGAGTTGCGTTAATGCGTTCCGTTGAAAACAAAAGGCTTCTTTTGGGGTGGTTACTACTCATCCTGACTTTGCTCTTTAGCCTGCCTCTCCTTGGGGTTAGGATCCGGGACGAGCTCTCCAGGAAAAAAGTCGAACTGGTAGTTGATTTTAACGATGTTACCTACCTGGCAGGTATCACAGGCACTAACGTCTTTTCTCTCCTTCAGGAACTCAAGAAACAAGGTTTCCAGACCGTGGGTGTGAGCGAACCTTCTTTTAAAGATTTGAGAGACAGAGGTTTGATTCAGTTAATTCAGTTCCCTGATGGAGAGGATGGCTTGCGGTATTTTCGCGTTTCCAGTGCTGACCTGGCTCAGCGTATTGAAAGACAACTTTTACTTCTTGGCAAGAAAGTCAGGGTTGTGGACACTCATGTTCTGGGTAGCAATGTTTTTCCTGAAGAAGAGGAACAGCTGGGCACAGGTTTTGATGTAAAGTTGCTCGCCCAGCTCAAAGAAGAAGGCTATGAGGTGATTTTCCGTCCTCGAAACTGGCCTTTTTTTCCTGCTGACAATTTGAGGAGATATCTCCAGGAAGAATTCTGGGGCCTGGGTAAAGGCGTTATTTTTAGTGGGGAGGAAGTGCTTGGTTTTGGTAGCTCTGAAAACCTGAATAGCGTAGTAGAGTTTTTCCAGAAACAGTCTCTTTACTGGGGGTATCTGGAGTTTGTAGGCCAGCGCGGCGAGCTGTACCTGGCTCATTCTCTGCCTTATTCTTCTGTGGTTAGAGTACATAGCATCCCCCTTGAAGAACTCAAGCGCTATACTCCTCCTGAGGCGGTGGAGAGATTTTTGCGGGCGGTGAAAGAGCGCTCTGTGGGCGTCTTGTATGTGCGTTTTTTCAGGAATCTCGCTCCCAGGCCTCTGGAACAGAACCTGGAATATCTTAGCAAACTCAAGTCATCGTTGCTTAAGGCTGGTTTTGAGCTGGGTTCAGCAGTTACTCCCCGGGATTTCAGAGTTCCTTATCCTATATTATTTGTTTTCTGTGGACTGGTATCTGCGGCTGCTTCTTTGGTGTTCTGGTTTTTCTTTCCCCGGGGCTTTTGGTTGGGAGTGCCTGTGCTGGGCTTTTTATGCCTGACGGTTACCCAAAACTGGCTCCAGGGCGTTACATTGCTGGGGATGCTGGCAGGGATTTTTTTCCCAGCCTTACCGGTGCTTTTTTTAATGGACCCTGCACTCAAACACCGACCATTCCTTTTGAAGCTGCTGACTGCTTTTGGTTTGGCCTTTGCAGGGGGGTTTATTGTCGCATTAACGCTGTATAATCCTCTTTTTGTCCTGCGTATAGAGCAGTACCAGGGGGTTAAAGTATCTTTGTTGGTACCTCTATTCATAATAGTGCTCTATTACTTCAGAGCTGGTTTGTCAGGCGTTACCCTGGAGCGGGTTTTTCTGGGGCGCTTGCGGAGAGTGGAACTTTTCCTGGCTGGTTTGTTTGCGGTTGGCCTTGCTCTTTACCTGTTCAGGTCAGGTAATTTTCCTCTGCTTCCTGCTTCTGGTCTGGAGCTCAAAATGCGCTTGGTGCTGGAAAAATTGTTGTTTGCTCGTCCCCGCACCAAGGAATTCCTGGTAGGATACCCGGCACTCTGGTTGGTTTGGTGGCTGCAGAAGCGGGAGATTTTACCGGTTTATCGTTTGGGACTCTGGATTGCAGTTGGTGTTGGATTTACAACGTTTTTTAACTCATTCTGCCATCTGCACACACCTTTTTTGTTTACCCTGCTTCGTTTCTTTAACGCCCTTTTGCTGAGCTTCCCAGTGTTTGCAGTGTATTTTCTGGCCTTGAAGTTCTTTTTGTGGGTATGGGATTACATAAAAAACTGGGGTGAATAACCGTTTGCCTTCTCGGGGTGTACACTTTTTTCTTTTGGGTTATTACGGGTTTGGAAACTGGGGCGATGAGTTAAGCCTTCTGGCCAGCATAGAGACGCTTTCTCGAATTAGCGAAAAAACTGGTGTGCCTTTTTCCATAGAAGTGCTTTATGCCTCACCACAGCCGCTGGTAACTTTTCCTGATGAAGTTCAGATTGTAGAGCGCAGGGAGTGGTTAGCGATTTTCAGGGCTTTGCGCAGGGCTGATTTCGTGATAGTTGCTGGGGGGAGCTTGCTTCAGGATAAAACCAGTTTTCGTTCTCTTCTTTATTATCTCTTTCTTCTGCGACTGGCTCTTTGCTGGCGCAAAAAAGTCATTTTTTATGGATGCGGTTTGGGTCCCCTGGAACGCGCTCTCAGCCGCGTGATGGTTAATGCACTGTTGCGAAGGGTTTCTCTGTTTGTTGCCCGCGATACCGAAACCTTTCAATATCTCACCTCTTTGAGAGGTTTGGAAGAGGTAGCAGTGCTGGGGGGTGATCCGGTGCTTTACTGGTCTAATCACCTGCCAGCTCGGAACTCTTCGGGTGAGCGGGTTGCCTTTTTCCTGCGTTCTGAAGGGCTGAGTATAGAAAAGGTATCCCGGGAACTGCAGTCTTTCGCCAAACTCAGTGGGGAAAGGGTAGAGATTGTGGCTTTTCACGAAGCAAGAGACGGGTGCTTCCTTTCGGAAATCGCAAGAAAAGCGGGGTGTTCGTACAAGGTCTTTTCTAAGCCGCAGGAGATATGGGATTATTTTTCTTCTTTAAAGATGGTTTTTTCAATGCGCTTGCATCCTTTGATAATAGCTACCCTGTTTGGGATACCCTGGTTTGCCTTTGATATAGATCCCAAGATTGCAGCTTTTTCTGATAACCTGGGATTTAACAACCTACTTGCTCTTGATGATTTTGCGGTGCATCAGCTGAGCGAATGCTTGCAACGTGCCTCTTCTCTCAGAGAGAAAGTTTCAGCAGTTCGGCAATCCCTGGTAGAGAGTTATCTTGAGACGGAAAAATCGCTGCTCAATTATCTGGTTGCGGAAATG
This sequence comes from Candidatus Atribacteria bacterium, assembly GCA_029982245.1. Lineage (GTDB taxonomy): Bacteria > Atribacterota > Atribacteria > Atribacterales > Thermatribacteraceae > Thermatribacter > Thermatribacter velox. The sequence continues at coordinate 4,455 of JARRBX010000015.1, forward strand.
GAAAGGCGGGCAGGCGGAAATGCTTCCTGATAGCCGGTGGTTTGACTTGCTGGGTGTTCCTGTTTTTGGAGGAAGTTTTCATGAAGCGCTGTCTTTAATCGAAGGAGCAGTTTCGCGAAACGAGAAAATGCATGTCATTACTTTAAATCCCGAAATCATGGCCCATGGTTTGCTCGATTCCTCTTTTTACCAGATTTTACTTTCTGGTGAGCTTGTGGTTCCCGATGGGAAAGGTATCATCCTCGCTTCCAGATTTTTGGGGAAAAAACCGACAGAGCGGATAGCAGGTATTGAGCTTTTACGGGCTCTTCTTGCCAGAGGAGTGGAAAGGGGCTGGACTTTTTATTTCTTGGGGAGCAAGGAAGTGGTGGTGCGTAAAGCAGTTGAGAGAGCAAGAATGGATTTTCCAGGTGTGCAGATAGTGGGCTTTCACCACGGCTTTTTTGACGACGACCAGAGGGTGGTTGCCGATGTAAATCGTTTGAATCCCGATTTCCTTTTTGTCGGCTTGGGTTCTCCTCGCCAGGAACGATGGATTTATAGGTATCGCTCCGAGCTAAAATCGCGTGTGATGGTGGGGGTAGGGGGTAGCTTCGATGTCCTCAGTGGTTTTAAGGAAAGAGCACCTCAATGGATGATTCGCTGGGGCATGGAATGGTTATACCGGCTGGTTCGGGAGCCACGGCGGATGAAAAGAGTTGTTCCTGCTTTCTGGCGTTTTGGGGTTGCCGTCTTGAGGCAGAAGTTTCGGAAATCAAACCATAAGGTATAATGAGAAAATAAAAAGCAAAGAGGTTCTGACATCAGGGTGAGCTTTCTGCTTTTTGAAAAAGTTTCCAAAGTGTATCGGAACGGTGTGCGCGCCCTTCACGAAGTAAGCTTTGAAGTCCAGGAGGGGGAAATGGTTTTCCTGATAGGGCCAACTGGTGCTGGTAAGACCAGCTTGCTCAAGCTGGTTACCCTTGAAGAACGTCCTACCTCTGGTGAAATCTGGTTAGACGGTTGCTGTCTTAACCGCCTTGGTGACCATCGGATACCTATTTTGCGTCGTAATCTGGGTATTGTTTTTCAAGACCAGGTGGTGGTTTCCTACCGCAGTGTTTATGAGAATCTGATTGTTCCCCTGGAGGTATTGAGACTTCCTCGCAAGGTTGTTTACTTGTTGGCTAAAGACATTTTAAGTTCATTGGGTTTGTGGCATAAGAGGCAGCATCTGGTGAGCGAACTTTCGGGTGGTGAGCGCCAGAAACTCTGCATAGGGAGGGCGCTGATTCATCGTCCGCGTATTGTCCTTGCTGATGAACCCACGAAAAACCTGGATTCCGAAACCAGCAGCTTTGTACTTAGAATGCTTTATGAGTACAGCCTGGAACATCGTGCAACTGTTCTGGTAGCTACTCACACTCATCGCTTAGCCAGACTGGTTCCTGATTCCCGTTGCGTTTTTATAAAAGAAGGCCAGATAGTGGGTGTTACCAGAAATCATAGTTCAACAAAGAGTAAGTCTCCGTCATGAGTAAAAAGAACGGTGTTATTCGACGAAGGTGGTTGCAGCTTAATCTGGCCTGGGTGGGTGTGTTTCTGGTGCAATTCCTTTTCAACTTTTTTTTGGTGGGGATTTTTGGTTTGCAGGAATTGCAGGAGAGCTGGGTTCAGAGTTTACTTATCAAAGCCTATTTTAAGCCTGAGATAAAGCAGGAAGAAGTGGAAAAGTGGTTAACCAAGATAAAGAGCTTTCCTCAGGTGCGGAAAGTGGTTCTGGTCACTCCCCAAGAGGCTGAAAAGCGGTTCCTGGAGAGTTTAGGTCTTACCAGAGAAGATCTTTCGCTCCAGGATAACCCCTTTCCCCCTGCTCTGGAAATTACCTGTAACAACTTGGAAGAGATTGCACCCCTTGCAGAATACCTTGGTGGTCTTGAAGTCTTCGATGAGGTGCTTTCTGGCGCTTCTCAAGCTCAGAACTTTCTCTCATTTTACCGCATTTTACTGGTTACTGGAGGGGGTTTGGGCGTTTTGATGCTGATTTTTGCTACCTTGATGGTGAGCAATGCAGTGAGTGGCGCCCTCTGGTTGCGAAGGGAAGAAGTTGAGCTCTGGCACCGGGTGGGGGCGAGCCCGAGGTTTATCAGAAGACCTTTCTTCTGGTTTGGGTTTGCGGGCAGCTTGATGGGTAGTGCTTTTGCTCTGGGTGTCAGCCTGATTTTTTGGAGAGCTTTTTTGCGTTTCCTGGCTGATTTTTTGCCCTTTTTGCCCGTGTTGCAGTTTGCAGACGTTATGATCATTCTGATAGTTGGTGATGTATTATTTGGGTTGCTGGTTGGGTTGAGTGGTTCCTGGTTTGGTTTCAGGAAGGGTCTCAAAGGAGTTGGATATTGATGCTGGGGAGGATACGTTTTGTGCGGCATGGTGTAGCCTTGGTGTTTCTTCTTTGTTGGTGGTGCTTTTCGGCTCCGCTCTTCGCTGACCCTACTTCGCTTGAGAAGGAAATTGCTCGTCATGAGCAGGAACTGCAGGAGCTACTCAGGCAGGAAAAAGAACTGGCTCAGAAGCTCGAAGAACTTACCAAAAGTGAAAGTAATCTGGCAAAAGAAGTAGAAAAGCTGGACCAGCAGATTGCAAGGATAGAGAAAGACGTGGCTTCTGCCCGTCAAAACATTGTGGTGCTTGAGAAAGAGCGCAAAACGCTCGAAAAGGAAACTCAGGGAATTGCTCGAGAAATAGAGAGCAAAAGAGACCAGGTGAAAAAAGCGATGGTTGCTCTTTACAAATATGGTGGGGAAGAAAAGATTTGGGAGCGGTTTCTTAATCTTAACTTTGACGACCCTGTTTCTCTGGGTGAGCAATGGTATTTATTCAGGCAATACCTGCAGTTTGAACAGCAACTCATCACTCAGTTTCTTAATCAACATTCACTACTGAACGCGAAACTCGAAGAAATCAAGCAGAGAATCCGTCTGGAAAATGTTTTAAAGCAAAAGTTGCTTGTTGAGGAAGAAAAACTCGAGAAGCTCCGGGAAGCTCGGGAAACAATGCTTCAAAAAATCGCCACCAATCGAAAACAGTACCAGCTTAAGCAGGAAGAGCTTCGTAAGGCCCAGAAAGAGTTAAAGTCAACCATTTCCAAACTGCAGGAGGAGATTCGCAAGGCCAGAGAAGAAGCGGCTCGGCGAGGAGAAGCTGTTGTAGAGGGTCCTCTGCCTGCACTGGGAACTCTGGACTGGCCAGTTCGAGGAAAGATAGTCAAGCAGTTTGGAGAATACAAGGATCCGGTTTACGGCATTCCTTTCTATAACCCGGGAATAGATATTGCAGCGCCTCTGGGAACTAATGTGGTGGTTCCCTATGATGGAGTGGTTGTTCTGGCGCGCAGTGTGCGGGGTTACGGTAACACGGTAATTATTGACCACCAAAATTCGATGATCACCATGTATGCTCATTTACAGAGCATTGCCGTGAAAGCGGGAGATGTGGTTAAGAAAGGAGACGTGCTGGGTAAAGTTGGTAACAGTGGGCTTACCGAAAAACCTGTGTTACACTTTGAAATAAGGATTGGTAACGATGCCAGAGAAGACAATCCTTTGCGCTGGCTGAAAAAGTCCTCTTAGAGGAAAATCTGGGGTGAAAGCGAATGAAATTGAGCAAGCGTTTTTGGACTATTCTGGTACTCATTCTGGCAGTGGGCTTAATGGTTTCCTTAACTCTGGTAAGGATTTGGGCTATCTCTCTGGGAGAGGAAAGTCTTGATGCAGGAACCTGGAAGCCCTTCCTGGAAACCGTACAATTACTCAAGGAAAGGTTTTTCTTTTCTGAGCGCCTCGAAGAGCAAAAACTTATGGAAGAAGCAATTCGGGGCTTGCTTCGCGCTACTCAGGACCCCTATGCTCGCTATCTTGATGCGGAGGATTTCAAGATAGAAATGAGCGACCAGGTTGAGGGCCAGTTTTCAGGCCTGGGCATTCTGGTGGCTATCAAGGATGGCAAGCTTACCGTTATTTCACCTTATGTGGATTCTCCGGCTTATGCTGCTGGAGTGAGGGCTGGCGACGTGATTTTGGAAATAGATGGCGAGCCTACTGCTGGTATGGCACTTGGTGATGCGGTCAAGAAATTGCGAGGACCCAGAGGCACCCAGGTTACTTTAACCATAGAGCGAGAGGGAGAACCGGAACCCCTGCATATAACCGTAACTCGAGATGTCATCGTCATAAAAAGTGTTGAGGTTGAAAAGCTCGATGACCAGATTGCAGTGTTGCGCATTTTCGAGTTTCATGGTAAGACCTTTGAGCAGGTGCGTAAGGCACTTTCTGAGCTGAACCATGATGGCATTCAGGGTCTGATCGTCGATTTACGCAATAATCCGGGTGGACTCTTACAAACAGCAATGTTCACTACCGGGCTTTTTCTTCCCCAGGATGCTCCTCTTTTGATTGTAGAGAGCCGGGAGGGTAGCCGGCATACTCTTAAGAACCCCATCAACCCTGAATGGGACAGACCGACTGTAGTGCTCATCAACAAAGGGACTGCCAGTGGAGCGGAAATTATGGCTGGTAATCTGAAAAACGCAGGTATCCTCCTTGTGGGCGAGCAGAGCTTTGGTAAGGGAGTCATTCAGGAAATATTTCCTCTGTCCAATGGGGGAGGGGTTATTTTTACGGTTTCTAAGTATTATCTTGGAGATGGTAGCGATATCGATGGTAAGGGTATTGCACCTCAAATAGAGGAAAAGGATGAAAAGCTACAGCTTGAGCGAGCCCTGAATGAGGTGAAAAAGCTTGTCGGAGAACCAGTGGAAGTCCTGGAATAAAGCGTTTCTGACACTCATTGTTGCCCTCCTTTTTCTGGGGGTTTTCTTCTTCGGAAGAGAGCTTTTTCAGCAGGAGACCCGGGCAAGAAATTTTTATACCAGTGAAACTCACCTTTCCTCGGAAGAAGAAAGGCGATGGCTTGCCCTTTTTGTGTTTTATGAGTCGCGGAAATATCTTGCCGGGCTTCAGATAAAAGAGAACCTGAAAGAAGAACTGTTGCAGTGGCAGGCAAAGGGTGTTCTTGACGATGTTTCTCTTTTTAAAGAGCTTGAGCAGAGAATGAGCTGGCTTGTCGAGGTTTTGAGGCAACTTGACTATTATGGGGAAATAAGGAAAAACAAGACCTCTTTGAGGATACTCTTTTTCAGGGAATTCTGGCCCTGGTTAGATTTTGAGGTCAGGTTACTGCCTGCTTATAAGCTGGCTCTCATCATTGATGATTTCGGATATAACTCTTCTGTGGCTCAGAAATTTATGGATTTACCTATCAGGCTGAATGTAGCCATTTTCCCTCACCTTCAACTCTCCACTTTTTTGAGTCAGCTTGCTTGGGATAAGGGAAAAGAAGTTTTAATTCATTTTCCGATGGAGGCACAAGACCCGGCACAGAACAAAGGCGAAAGTTTTATGCTCAAAAGGGGAGCAACAGAAGAAAGCATCGAGCAGATGCTCGAGGAGGCTTTTTCCAGCATAGATTCTGCCCGGGGTCTTAACAACCACAAAGGCTCTCTGGCTACTGCAGATGCCCAACTGATGCAAAGATTTTTTGCAGCTCTTTCCAGAAGAAAAGGAGTATATTTTGTCGACAGTTTAACTTCTTCAAGCTCTGTAGCTTGTGAGGTTGCTCTCGAACATGGCATTCCCTGCCTCAGCAGAGATGTTTTCATCGACGGGGTTCTTGAGGAAAAGTATATTCTTGGCAAACTACACGAGGCAGTTTACCTGGCTAAGCGGAGAGGCTTTGCAGTGGCTATTGGTCATGCGAATGAAATCACATATAATGCTCTGTCGAAGTTTGCGAAGGAAATGGGACAGGAACAGGATTTGGGGTGGGTGTTTATCTCGGATTTACTTTTGTATCTTGGAGGAAAGGAGTAAAGGAGGCATGGCTTTTGTTGATAACAACCGCTGTTTTCTGTGTGGTAAGGATAATCCCATAGGTTTAAAAATTGATTTTAGAAAAGAAGGGGAATATACGGTTGGAGAAACAGTCATTCCCTGGTTTTTTCAGGGCTTTCAGGGCGTGGCTCATGGGGGTATTGTGGCTTCTCTGCTTGACGAAGTGATGTCACACAGCGTGAAAAACGACGGCTTGCTTGCAGTAACTGGTTCCCTGCAGGTAAAGTATCACCGTCCCTGCCTGACTGGCCAGCCGGTTCTTTTGCGAGGTAAAGTGGAAAAGGTATCGGGACGGGTTATAGAGGTTTCGGGAGAAGTTATCCAGGATGGCAGCGTTGTGGCTTCTGGCAAAGGCATATTTGTTATTCCCAGACAAGGAGTGATTAGAAAATGACTCAAGTTAGCGATACAGTTAGGGTGCGTTTTGCTCCCAGCCCGACTGGTTTTCTGCACCTGGGGGGAGCGCGTACCGCCCTTTTTAACTGGCTTTTTGCCAGGAAATATGGAGGAGTTTTTATTCTGCGGATTGAAGATACCGACGTTGCTCGCTCTACCGAAGAATCGGTAGAGGTAATTCTGGAAGGCCTGCGCTGGTTGGGTCTTAACTGGGATGAAGGACCGGAAGTAGGCGGTGATTATGGGCCTTACTTTCAGAGCCAACGTTTACATTTTTATCGAGAATACGCGCAAAAGCTCCTCGATGCAGGATTAGCCTATCACTGTTTTTGCACGCCAGAGGAGCTTGAGGAGCGCAGGCAGAAGACCATTGCTTCCGGGAGAAGCTGGCGTTACGACAGGTTGTGTCTTTCTCTCACTGAGAGCAAAAAGAAAGCCCTGCTTGCCGAGGGCCGTAAACCTGTTTTGCGCTTTTTTATACCGGAAGGAAAGACTACTTTTCTGGACCTTCTTCGGGGTGAAGTAGAATTTGAGAATCAGGAACTGGATGACTTTGTAATACTCAAATCTGATGGTATGCCAACTTACAACTTTGCTTGCGTGGTTGACGATGCGCTGATGAAAATAACCCATGTAATCAGAGGGGACGATCATATTTCCAATACACCGCGCCAGGTACTGCTTTACAAAGCTCTGGGTTTTCCGTTGCCCAGTTTTGCACATATTCCCATGATTCTGGGCAAGGACAAAACCCGACTTAGCAAGCGCCATGGTTCGCCTTCGGTGACCTATTATCGTGATAAAGGGTATCTCCCCGATGCTTTGTTCAATTACCTGGCGCGCTTGAGTTGGGCAAGCGGAGAAGAGGAAAAAGAGATTTTTACTCGGGAAGAAATTATAGAAGGTTTTTCGATAGAGCGGGTAACCAAGCATGCCGCGGTTTTTGACCTCGACAAGCTTAATTGGATGAATGGATTATACATTCGGGAAGCCTCCCTTGATTATTTGCTGGAGATTTTTCTAGAAATTGCACCCAAAAACGGACTCTCTGGTGTGGATTTCGCTGATGAAGCGTTTCGGGAGTATTGTAAAAAGGTGCTGGGCATTATGCGGGAGCGCATTAAATACCTGGCACAGCTTATTGAAGAAGCGATTTACTTTTTCAAAGAAGATTATCCCTATGACGAAGAGGCAGTTGAAAAGGTGCTCAAAGAAGCTGGCGCCCGGGAACGTCTGGAAGTTTGCCTGAAGCGCTTTAAGGAGTTAGATACCTTTACGGCTTCTGAGCTGGAAGAAGTAGTGAGAAGTACCGCTTCAGAATTAGGAGTCAAGGCGGCAAAATTGATTCATCCTCTTCGAGTTGCAGTGTCCGGTAAACGGGTTGGTCCAGGGCTTTTTGAACTACTGGAAGTACTTGGAAAAGAACGAGTCATAAGTAGAATTGAAAGAACTCTTGCTGTACTTTCTTGATGAGGGTTGTATCTCTTAATGGGGGAGTGGCAATCAGGACGCACCGTCCTGAATTCCACTCCCCTAAAAGGAGAGTTTGAAGAGGTTTAATTTTGCTCCAGGCGAGCAGAAAGTGTAATATCAATGTTGGAAAGCAAAACGCTTACTGGGCAGGTTGCTTTGGCCTTCTGGGCAATATTTAGAAACTCTTCCTCGCTTATCCCGGGAACGCGGGCTGTGCATTCAAGGTGGCTACTTTTGATTTTAAATCCTCCTTCCACGGCTTCCATGCTAATGGTAGCCTGGGCTTCCACTTTTTCCGGGGTATAGCCACTTTCAGATAGAAGGTGTGAAAGCGCCATCGCGAAACATCCTGCATGTGCTGCGGCAATGAGTTCTTCAGGATTAGTTCCACTCCCATTTTCAAAACGCGATCTGAAAGAATAACTACCTTTAAAAGCCCCACTGCCAAGCTCAACTGTACCCTTTCCTTCTTTGAGATTTCCCATCCAGATTGCTCGCGAAGTTCTTCTGAGCACTTTAATCACTCCTTTTCGCACTGAAAATGCTTGCTTGGTTTACTTTTTAAAACCCTGGTTGGGAATTTAAATTCCTGTTCTGGCAGTAAGTTGCGCCTTGTTCCTTGATAGCACCGACTTCCAGTGCTTTTTCGGGCTTGAGCCAGTTGGGTATTGAAAAAAGGGCCTGAGAATGATAAGATAATGCTTGCTTGAGCTGAGAGGTCGTCTAAGGGTAGGACGCGTGACTCTGGATCACGTAGTGGTGGTTCGAATCCACCCCTCTCAGCCAATTCTTTTTTGAGGTTGGTTGTGAGTACTCAGAAACTGGAACAACTCAAGAAACGCTTTCAGGAAGAACCCTTCGCTAATTTATTCCGCTTTTCACTTCTGGAGCTTAGAGAAGGTTACGCCAGAGTAAAGCTTGAGACCGACGCTCGCTATTACAATATTTTCGATGTGGTGCATGGAGGATGTATTTTTGCTCTCATTGATGAAGCTTTTGAGCTGGCTTGCAATTCCCACCTTGAGGATGCAGTAGCCATGAGCGTGCAGGTTAACTACATTAAGCCGGTTAAAGAGGCTTCCTTAATTGCCGAAGCGCAGGAAGTAGTACTAACCAGAAGAACTGGCATTTACGATATCCGGGTATTTTGTAACACAGAAGAGGGTGAAGAAACAGTGGCTATAGCACGAGCCCTCTGCTATAGAAGGACCCCTAAAAGGGAGGGGGAATAACCCCCCCTCCAATTATTTATCCTTCTCTTTTTCCCAGCTCTCGGTCCAGCATTATAAGACCCTGACCTTTGCCTTCTGTGTAATTCAACAGGGCCAGAATGTAGGAGGCGTTCTTTTCTTCTTCCACTTGCTCATCAATGAACCACTGCAGCATTACCTGGGCTGGATAGTCGTTCTCTTGCTTAGCAAGCTCGTAAAGCTGGTTAATCATGGAAGTCACTTTTTGTTCGTGTTCCAGTACCTTTTTAAACATATCTAAAGGAGTGCCGAATTCCACGGGGGGTTGCTCGATGGCCTTCAGGATAACCCTTCCTCCCCGGTCGTTAACAAAATCGTAAAGCTTCATACCGTGTCCAATTTCCTCTTTAGCCTGGACCTTAAGCCAGTGAGCAAAACCGTTCAGGTTCTGGGCTTCGCACTGAGCGGCCATGGCCAGGTAAAGGTAAGCCGAGTAGAGCTCGTTTTTAATTTGCTCGTTTAAGGCTTCTTCAAGTTTTTTGCTCAACATTTCCACTTCCTCCTTTCGGGTTTTTAATTAGACGTCTGCCTTATCATTTTACCAAACCTGTTTCCCAGTTCCTCTGCTTTCTGAAATTCCTGAATGGTAGGATTTCCTTTGAATTCCAGGCTATCTATCATTTCCCAGTTCAGGTCAGCACACCACTTTTCAAGCTCTCTTTTAGCCCCTCCAGACCAGGCAAAACTGCCCAGGTAGACCACTTTTTTGCCGGTTACTCCTTTCCGTTTCGCAAGGTCCAGAAGGTGTGCAAGAAGGGGGAACAAACCAGTTTCATAGGTGGGCACCGCTACAGCGACTCCGCGATTCTGCCATAGGGCTTTGAGGATATAGCTGGGATGAATTTTCCGTACGTCGAAAACCTCAAATGGAACTTCACTTTTCAGCAGTCCCTGCATGAAGGTTTCGGTTGCTTTTTCGGTGGCCCCGTACATGGTTCCATAAAGCAAGGTGACGCCTGCTTCGCCGCCAGTAGTCTGGAAATCGGCCCACTTCTGGTATAGTTCCACAATTTGCTGAGGATTGCCTCTCCAAATTAGGCCGTGGGAAGGGGCTACCACATTAAGCTTGATGCTGGACAATTTGGCAATGGCTTTTTTAACCATGGTGCTGAACTTGGCGACGATGTTTGCGTAGTAACGCAAAGCTTCATCGATGTAAAAATCCAGGTCTTGGCACTGGTCATCAAAGATTGTTCCCTTCAGAGCACCATAGCCTCCAAAGGCGTCGCAGGAAAAAAGAATGCCGAAAGATTGTTCGAAAGTTACCATAGTTTCTGGCCAGTGCACAAAGGGGATGAAAAAAAACTGCAATTTTTTGGTGCCCAAGGACAGCTCATCGCCGTCTTGAACAGTTTGTATTCCTTTTTCAAGGTGGTAGAAAGCCTGTATCATTGGCTGAGCCTGAGGCGTGCAGAGAATGGTTGCTTGTGGTGCTACTTCTCGCAAGAGACTCAGGGTTCCGCTATGGTCTGGTTCCATGTGATTGACCACAATGTAATGGAGATCTCGGGGTTCTATGACCTGTTTTATTTGATAAAGGAACTCATCAAAATAGGAAGACTTTACCAGATCTATGAGAACGTTTTTCTGATCTTTGAGAAGATAGGAGTTGTAGGATACACCTTTTTCACTTACTGGCCACAGGCCTTCAAAAAGCTCCGTGTTATAGTCGTTTACACCTATCCAGAAGACGTTAGGGGCAATTTCAATCCTGGGCACTTCTTTGCTCCTCCTTTCCCAAACAAGACCAATTATTGCGTATTTTAATGTAAACTTATTACTGAGGTTGTTTATTCCTGGTAGAGTTGAGAACAAAATGGCTTTTGGGGAGGTTTTGCAATGGAGGGAGTGGAGTGGAGAGATAAAGTGGCTGTGGTGACTGGAGCAAGCCGTGGTATAGGACGGGCCATTGCAGAGCTTTTTGCCCGTCAGGGTCTGCGTCTTACCCTGGTTGCACGTTCTCAGGACGCCTTGCTCGCTTTTTGCACAGAACATACTCTTTCTGAAGCAAGGGCCCTGATTTGCGCTGGGGATTTGAGCGATCCTTTCTTTCCACAAAAGGTGGTCGAGCAAACTGTGGAGCACTTTGGTCAACTCGATGTTATTGTCAACAATGCTGGAATAGCTTTTCCCGCCTCTTTGGAAGAGACCACTCTCGAGCAGTGGGATTTGCAAATGGCGGTTAATGTGCGGGCTCCATTTTTAATCTGTAAGGCAGCGCTTCCCTACCTTCGTCGTTCGCAGGTGCCTACCATTGTGAACATTGCTTCGGTGGTTGCCTACAAAGGCTATGTAAACCAGGGGGCTTATACGGCTTCCAAACACGCCCTGCTTGGCTTTAGCAAGGTTCTGGCGCGGGAAGTTCATAAAGACGGGATTCGAGTTCACGTGGTTTCTCCAGGTGGTGTGGCTACAGAGATGATTACCTCCATGCGTCCGGACCTGGATCCTTCAATTTTGGTTCCTCCCCGGGAGATTGCTGAAATTGTGTGGTTTTTGATTAGCAAGCGAGGCAATGCGGTTATTGATGAGGTGTCAGTGCGCAGGTTTTCTAAGGAACCCTGGATATAAAGGAGGTTAGTTGCATGCAAGCTCAGTATTTTCTGATTCTCGATTGTGGCGCGACCAGTCTCCGTGCTGTGGCTATCAGCGAAGAGGGCAAAATTCTTTCCGTGGCTTCTTTTCCCAATGCTCCCCGCCCTCAAGAGGAAAATCCTGAATTTTTGATATGGGATATTGAGGAAATGTGGGACATTTTCTGCAAAGCCATTCGCAAGGTTGTAGGGGAAGTTGGCAAGGGAGTTAGAGCAGTTGCAGTAACCACCTTTGGAGCTGACGGAGCCCCGGTCAAAAAAGACGGTACCCTGACTTATCCGGTCATTTCCTGGCAGTGTAGTCGTACTTCTTCCTGGGTGACCAGGATAGAGCAGCTGATAAATCCCTGGGAGGCTTTTGAAATCACTGGTTATCAGGTTTTGCCCTTTAATACCCTTTTGAAGTTTCTCTGGCTCAAGGAAAATGCCCCACAAGCTCTGGAGGAAGCTGATACTTTTTTGATGATGCCAGGTCTTTTGAGTTTTCGGTTGTGTGGGGAAATGTTTCTGGATTTTACTTCTGCTTCGACCTCAATGCTTCTTGATCTTCAGGAAAGAAAGTGGTCGTCGAGATTACTGGATTTGGTAGGGCTTGACCCAGGATTTTTCCCGCCTCTTGTTTATCCGGGAGAAGTGATTGGAAAGGTTCATGATAAAGCCAGCCAGGAAACTCAAATACCGGTGGGTACCCCGGTTGTTGTATGCGGTCATGATACGCAATTTGCGCTGGTAGGTTCATTAGCTGGCGAGGAAGATTTGATTCTGAGTTCGGGCACCTGGGAGATAGCGGCTTTCCGCTCCAAGAAATATCTGGCTTCTCGCAAAGCTTTTGAGCTGGGCATGCTGATAGAACTTGATGCTGAGGATGGATACTGGAATCCCCAGATGCTGATGATTGCTGGGGGAGTTGTGGAATGGGTGAGAAGAAATCTTTTCTCGGATGTGAAAGACGACCCCCAGATCTACCAGATTATGATTCAGGATGCGCTTAGTGTCCCTCCCGGGAGCAATGGAGTGGTGGTGGTTCCTTCTTTCATGCCTTCTGGACCCAACAAGCCCCAGGGTACAGAAGGCACCATTCTTGGTTTGGGATTAACTTCGAGCCGGGCTCAGCTTTTCCGGGCCACGCTGGAAGGCTTATCTTTCCAGTTGCGACAGGCCAAGGAAGCAATTGAAGAAGTGTATCACTTTTCGCCTCGTGGCGTGAGAGTGGTTGGTGGGGGCGCCAGGAATGAATTGTGGAACAGAATTCGAGCGGATGTTTTAAACCTGCCAGTTACTACTACTTCTTGCGAGGAAGCCACGGTTCTGGGGGCATCTCTTTTCTGCAAAATAGGAGTTGGCGATGCAAAGAACCTATCGGAAGCTAAAGAGACGGTTAAAGTAGTGACCAGATGTTTCAATCCCTCTCCTGCGGCAGGCCTTTATGAAGAGTTTTATCGAGAATATCAGAAAGTGCCCTACTTTCTTGCTCCCTTTTACAAGAGGCGCAAAAAGTGAGTTGATACAGAGTAGCTGGTGTTTCAAAACACCAGCTACTCTGTGAGGTAGGTTCTGAGTATTTGTTCTACTTTTTCAATGATTTCGTGGCATTTATCTCTCAAGTTTTTCTCTCGATATTCACGCAAGCCTTCTTCGGTGTTGAGGGCCACTCCAATAAGGTCTATACAGTTAAGCGAACCCAGTTCTTTTTCCACATCCTGCAGGAATTTTTCAGTTTTGAGATAAAGCTGGTCCCGGGTGTGTTTATCCTGAGGAGAAGTCCTTCCATATTTTATACCCAGTGCCATAATTGCTCCGGTTATCGCACCGCATATTCTCCCAGTATGTCCTATTCCTCCTCCAAAACCGGTGGCTATTTTGGGGATTAGTTCGCTCTTTACTCCCAGAAAATCACTCGCTCCCAGCAGTACTGACTCACAGCAATTGAAGCCCAGATCATGGTAATCTCCAGCGTTTTTCATGGCTTTCCCTCCTTATTTTTGTTGTTTTGACAGGTGATACACTTCTCTGGCTACCATCAATTCTTCATTGGTGGGAATAACCCACACCTCAACCTTACTATCTGGCGAACTGATTTTTCTCTCCTGGCCGACCGTTTGCTGATTTTTCTCGTGGTCGATGGCAATTCCCAGCGCATCGAGATTTGAAGCGATACGTTCTCTAATTGAGGGAGCATTTTCACCAATTCCTCCGGTGAAAACCAGTGCGTCAACGCCGTTCATGAGTGCAAAGAAAGCACCAATGTACTTTTTTACCTGGTACACAAACACTTCTATAGCCAATTCGACTCTCTTATCCTTTTCTTCGGTGGCAAGTTTTTCCAGTTCCCACATTTCTGCAGATTTACCAGAGATGGCCAGAAGCCCGGATTTTCGGGTCAAAAGCTGGTCGATTTCTTGAGGGGTGAAGCCTTCTTTTTCCTGCAAGAAGGTGATGACTTGGGGGTCGAAGTCTCCAGGACGGGTTGACATGATGGTTCCTGATTGGGGCGTAAAACCGCTTGATATATCAAAAGATTTGCCGTCTTTGATGGCGCAGACGCTGCAGCCACTCCCCAGATGGCAGGAGATGACTTTTTTGCTGAAAGTGGTGAGCGCTTGAATCCTTTCTGCAATGTAGCGATGGGAGTTGCCATGAAAGCCGAGTTTTTCTATTCCGTGCTTTTGGCACAGCTCCCAGGGAAGGCCGTACACCCGATGGGCTTCTGGAATGCTCCTGTGGAAACTGGTTTCAAAGACTCCTACCAGAGGAGTCTGGGGCAAAATTTTTCTGAAAATTTCTATAGCCAACAGTGCCGGGGGATTGTGGACCATGGTTACTGAGGAATAGTTCTGTAAAGCTTCAATGACTTTCTGGTCAATGAGGCAGGTCGAAGTGAATTCTTTACCTGCGTTGATAAGCTTTATGCCTACTGCTTCCAGAGCAGAGATGTCCTGAATAGCACTTTGTGGAGAGCCGAGTTCTTCCACAATGAACCTCAGTCCTTTTTCGTGATCCGCATGGGGAATTTCTTTTCTAACGGTTTTGCCATCAGGAGTTTTCTGCTCCAGGTGAGCATCTTCTCGGTAAAGACGCTTCAAATTACCCTTAAGAAGAGAGCGAAAACTGTTTTCCCGGATATCAAAGACTTCGTATTTGATAGAAGAACCACCGCTATTCACTGCCATGATGAGCATTGTTTTCCTCGCTCCTTTCTTTTTGAGAGTCGAGTCTTTCCATAAGGCGGCAGAAGGAGCACACCTCAAGCGTGGTGGGCATGCCACACCGTGAACACTCACCAAGTTCTACTTTTTCCTGATTGCTGGCAAAATACCTATCTCTCCGTTCCAAAAAACCCAGTAAAAACATGTGCTTGGTGCCCGGAGATTTCTCCTCCAGAAAATCAAGAGCTTCCTTGTAGTGGAAGCTTTTTGCTCTTTTGGAAAGGGGGCAACGCTCTGCTATGAAAGGAATGTCGTGGAGTCTGGCATACCAGCGTATTTCTTCCTCAGTCAGTGTGTAAAAGGGCTTTACTTTGCGTACCATTTTAGGATGAGGGCTGGGTAAAACTGGACTTTGGTGAGCTAAATAGCCATCCTGCCAGTGCAGGATGTTACCGAGCAAGGTTGCTGCTTCATCGTCAAGATTATGCCCGGTGGCGTAAACCGAGAAATGGTTGTCCCAGGCGTAACGATTGAGCAGGTGCCTTTTAATCATTCCACATACTGAGCAGGAGGGGCGATTGCGCACTTTTTTAGTCACTTCCGGGATTGAATAGTTGATTAAAGATTTTACCTCGATGACTTCAAGTGGAAGCTGGTGTTGTTTTGAAAACCCTTCCACTATTTCTCTGGAACGCAGGGAATACTCTCCCATGCCCAGGTCAAAGTGAACAGCCTGCGCCTTATAGCCTGCCTGGTGTAGATAGAACCAGAGACTCATACTGTCTTTACCTCCAGATACTCCAAGCAGTACTGGTTCTTCCCTGCTGAACATGCGGTTTTTCTTTATGGCCTG
>JARRBX010000016.1 GCA_029982245.1 Candidatus Atribacteria bacterium
CAACGCTGGAAATAAAAGAACTGGTTGTTGAAGAGTTAGTCATAAAAGATAAGGACGGCAGGGCTCGGATAAGAATGGGGGTGGATTCCACGAATTCCCCCATTATTTTCTTCTACGACCAGACAGGGAAAAAGCGGCTTTCTCTTTCTGCTGGACCAGCAGAAAGAGAAATAGCGCAAATTATTCTGTATAGCGAAGAACAACCTGTTCTGGCGCTGGAATCCAGAGAGGGCATAGGGAAACTCTTTTTAGCCGAAGTAGGGCGACCTGAAATTACCGCAACAGTTGATTCTTTCAAAATAAGGGTGCTCGAATTCAATCTACGTCAAAATTCAATAACTACCATAACCAACAAATTAATTCAGTGGTCCCTTTATGCAACCCCTACCGAGGACCCCGATGCCGAGGGACTCGCAGTATACGTTGAAACCCGGCCTGCCCCTTCCTGGAAGGTAAACTTTGAAGAGGTAAAGCTCTCAACGAGTGCAGAGGAAATAAAAAATGTCTATCAGGAAGCAGGAGAGTACCTATACAGAGAAATTTTGCGCCCAAACTTTCCAGCCTTGAGTCCGGAAAAACTCACAATCTACTTCTCAATGTATGGCTACAAGATAGGAATCTGGAAAAACGGGACAATAAAGCTTGCTGGAGAAGAATAACCTGGAAAGAACTGTGAAATCTGGAAAAAACCTTTGAACATACTTCGGAGATGGTCGGGGCGAGCCGATTTGAACGGCCGACCTCTTGAACCCGAGTCAAGCGCGCTAACCAGGCTGCGCTACGCCCCGACGGAATTAAATATAACACACCCAAAAACACTCTGCAATAAACATACCCAGAATAACATATTATTTTTATAACTATAAAAAAAATAGCCTCCAAGCAGGCACAACACCCACCTGGAGGCGACGAGTAAAGCTATTTTTTATTTCTCCACTTCAATTTCCACTTTTCTTGCTTTGGGCTTGCTGGGTTCAACTTTGGGTAAGGAAATGGTCAGTATTCCATCTTTGTAACTGGCCTTTACTTCATCCTGTTTCACCTTAGCAGGAAGAGCAATGCTTCTTTCAAAGGTGCCATAATAGCGTTCTTTGCGACAATAGCCAACGTCCTTTTCTTCCCACTCGTCCTTAACTTCGCCTTTTATTTCTACTGAATCTTCGGTAACATTTACCTCAACGTTTTTGGGATCAATGCCTGGTATTTCGGCTTTAACCACAACCTCGTTCTCAGTTTCTGCTATATCCACAGCTGGGAAACCAGCACTCCACAGAGGTCTGGTTATAAACGGCGCTTCCATTAATTCATCGAAAATCTCGTCCAGGTCACTGCGCAGATCGAAAAGATCCCAAAGCCTCCTTATTGGGCTCCAAACCCGGTCTTCTCTCCGAGCAGGAACACTTCTTCTGGCCATCACCCATCCCTCCTTTCACATTTTCTTTTCCTTAAGTTCGCCTTTATTATAATCAGTAAAGGTCAAAATGTCAATAGCTTAGTCAAAAAAGGTCAAAAAAATTTTAGGTCAAATTATTCTCCAGAACCTGTTGCATTGAAAAAGTGGGTTGCTTCAGATAATACGAAAAAGTACCAACTATAGCCTCAAGGGGTACCAGGCCTATAATCTCCGTTTCTTTGACAGAAACACCGTATTTCTGTGCTTCAAGCTGTATCATTTCAAAAACCTGATATATCGGGTTCTTGCGATAATCAAGAATATTACAGGAAACCTGTACCATACCTCTTGAGCGAAGGTCTACTCCAATCGCTTTCACAAAACCCAGCCCACCCATTTCCTTTCTGATACGGCTGGCAATAGCCCTAGCCACGTTGATCTCTTTACAGTCCAGGTTAACATTGAAAGCAACCAGTGGCCCCCTCGCCCCTATTACCGTTGCCCCCATAGTAGGGTGCAACCTTGGAGACCCGATGTCAGGTAGTAACCTGGGATCTTCTTTCATAGCCTTTTCCAAGCGTTCCCATCCCCCTCTTCTCAAGAAAGAAAGATCTTTATGCCAGGGTACACGGGCTGCTTCTCCATAAAAATATACTGGTACCTCAAACCTTTCAAAAACCTTTTTGCCAAGCTCCCAGGCTAAGAAACAACACTCTTGCATCGTAGAATCCTTCCACGGAGTAAAAGGAACAACATCAACCGCACCAATACGAGGATGCTCGCCGTGATGCTCTTTAATGTTGATATGGTAAAAGGCCACTTCGTAAATCTTTAAAATGGCTTCTTGAAGTGCTTTTCCTTCTCCAAGGAGCGTGAGCACAGACCGGTTATGGTCAACATCAAACGAATAATCAGCAAGCTTTATCCCTTCCGCACAAGTAATATTCGAAACCATCTCCCGTATCACGTCTTCAGACGATGTACTTACATTCACTGCGCTCTGAATTACCTGGCGCAAGTTCAAACCACCTCCGCTCCAAGAGTGTTATGCATTTCTTTGAGTGCGAAACGATGAGCATCCAGATCGAAGGAGGTTACTCCTTGCTCGTAAACGGTAACTCGATATCCCAGCATCCTGGCCGAAGCCACAGTATACAGAACACAGATGTTGGTACACACTCCCACCACTTCCAATTCTTCAGCTTTAATTTCTCTCAAAAACATGTCCAAGGGAGTACCAAAAAAGGCGTTGAAACGCCTTTTGGGTATTACGTAATCATCTTTTTGGGGTTGAAGCCCCTCCAAAACTCGGTTGCCCCATTCGCCCTCGATACAATGAGGTGGGAACATTGCAAACTCGGGATCGTCTTTGCGATGCGTATCGCATATGAAGAACAATGGGTTACCTTCGCTCCTCCTTCGCTCAACCAGCTTTTTGCAAAAGTCGATAACCCCCCTAACCTGCTCTCCTACGTAAAGCACACCCTGGGGATGCACAAAATCATTAAGCATATCAATCACCAGCAAAGCTCTCATTAAGGAAACACCCCCTTAGCTACTCGTTGACTTTTGTCTTTCAACTTAATACAATCGAAATACCATGTACCGGGTCTTGTATTTTCTATATTTTACACTGATATTTTTAGCGTATTTGGTTCCTTATCTTTTTCTTTCCCGCGTTCACCACATATATGGTGCCTTCGTCTTCTGGATAATTTTCGCTATTTTCTGCATAATACTGCTTAAAAGCATAACCGACCGATGGACGGATGAAAACTGAACTCCTGATTCTGGTTCTGGGTATTTACATATTTTGGGGCACACTGATTGCTATCCTCTCCTCTCGAGGAAAAAGCAGAAGCCTCTTTGACTACTTTCTCGGTAGTCGCAAGATTTCTCCACTGGTTAATACCCTTTCTTACAGTGCCACTACCTACAGTGCCTTTATGATGCTGGGTCTCGCCGGGTTAACTTATCGCGCCGGGGTAGGAGCTCTGGGTTTTGAGTTAATCTACCTCTCAGGATTGATACTTGCTGTAATATTCGGACCAAAGTTTTTAAAGTTCAGCAAAGAAAGTGGATGCATAACTCCTGCGGAGTTGCTTTCTTTAAAATATAATCATCCGCTGGCGGGAATCATTTTTGCCTTCACTTCAATGATATTTCTCATACCCTACGCGGCCTCGCAATTAATGGGTATTGGGTATTTACTGGAAATGCTCTCCGGAGGCGAAATAAGCTTTGCAGCTGGACTCGTCATTGCAACCTTACTTGCCTTTCTCTGGACAGAAATTGCTGGCCTTCGTTCAGTAGCCACCACAGATTCCCTTCAAGCTATGATAATGCTTTCAAGCTCGGTAATACTGGTTTTAATCGTTGTGTACAAATATCTTGGGGGCTTTGGGGCAATGATGAACAAACTGGTTATTGATTATCCCCAATGGCTATCAGTGCCAGGAAACGGCTTTTTTTCCTTTCAAACCTTTCTGGGGCTTTCTCTACCCTGGTTTTTCTTTTCCATATCCAATCCCCAGGTATCACAAAGACTCTTTGTCCCTCAAGGACTGAAACAACTTCGTCAAATGATTCTTGGCTTTTCAATATACGGTTTCATCTATACGCTAATCACTATTTTGATAGGCTTTTCAGCCCGCTGCCTTTTCCCACAGCTTGAAAATCCAGATCTGGCCACACCAGCTATATTGTCCCGTCTTAACATCTCACCCTGGATAAGCCTTCTGGTAACCGTGGGTATATTTTCTGCAGCAATCTCAACTATTGATTCAATTTTCCTGACTCTCTCCTCAATGTTCGTCAGGGATATTTTGAAAAGGCATAACCTGCCCGAAAAAGGCCAGCTCATAATAACCAGAAGTTTTATACCCATTTTATGCCTTTTTACTTTTCTATTTGCGATACAAAGAATTAACCTTATAGCACTGCTTTCAGTAGCCTCTTCGGCAGGGTTGATTGCCTCGGTACCTGCAACCATAGGAGCCTTTTACGGAAAGAGGAAAAGATGGCAGGCTGCTTTCTTCAGTATACTTTCTGGAGCCAGTACTTCTTCTATTCTGCAAATAACCGGCCTGAGACCTCTTGGAATGTGGCCTGGGGTATGGACGTTGATAGTCTCAGCAATCGTTTTTTGGGCTTTGAATACCAAAGAAGGTTATGCATGAGGAGCATCCTTGTCTTCAATCAAGGGAACAAAAACGCAACCCCCAAAATACTCGAGCTGCAGAGTTCCATCTTTTCCTTTAGAAGCCCTGACCAGCTCCTGAGAAGCGTAGCTCTTTCCCAGGGGTAAAACTATATATCCTCCTTCACGCAGTTCTTCAACCCAAGCGGGATATATTTTGTCCGAACAGGCACTGACGATTATCTTATCATAAGGAGCAAGTTCTGGAACACCTTTGCTCCCATCCCCAATCACAAAATGAACATTCTCATACCCAAGTCTACGAAGAACTCGTAGAGCTCGTTGAGTAAGAGCAGGTATCCTCTCCACACTAACTACCAAAGCGGCAAGTTCAGCAAGAATCGCGGTTTGATATCCAGAACCCGTGCCAATTTCCAGCACTTTATCGGACGGAGAAATCTCCAGCAATTCTACCATCAACGCCACGATATAGGGTTGAGAAATGGTTTGTCCCTCTCCGATAGGCAAGGGAGAATCCTGATACGCTACAGATATATATTCTTCAGGAACAAAAAGATGACGAGGAACTTTCCTAAATGCTTCCAGCACGCGCTCATTCTTTATACCTCGCGCTACAAGCTGCTCAATTACCATTCGTTCACGTTGCTCAAGAGTCAGGGGAGTATCCCACGCGTTCATTAATAACGAACCCTGAAATCCCAGTAAGCCCCGGTGGGGGGTAGCCACTCTTCCCGGGCTTCCCTCACGTAAGCACTGGCTGGTCCTTTTTTCACCTCTTCAAAAAATCTTTTTACTTCCGGTTCTGCCCCTTCGGCAACGACCTCGACGCTTCCATCGGGGAGATTACGCACAAAACCCACCACGTCAAAATCACCAGCTTTTCTCAAAACAAAATACCGATAACCAACACCCTGAACCCGTCCTTTTAGAACCAGACGTCCTTGAACCGTTTTTCCTTTATTCATCTTCAATCACACCAACCTTACTGGCAAGTTCCTCGCAGAGCCTATAGTCCGTCAAATAAGGACGCAAGGGAGTAATCGAAACCCAAGAATGATAAACAGCGAAAAAGTCCGTATTTCGTTGCAAAGTGCGCTCCTTTTTATCTTCCTCGAAAACAAACTCTTTCCATCCTGGTTCAGAGGTGCTTCTTTCCTTGACCACTGTAAAGTAGAAACGATCTCCCAACTCTGTAACAGCAACACCTCTGACCGAAGATAAATCAGGAAGGTCAGGAACATTAACGTTGAGTACCAAATCTCTCTCGCGCTCCAGTATCTCTGAAAAATCTTCCCAAATCTTTACCGCAAAATGTGCAGCCAGCTCATAATTGTTCCAGGAAGAAATTGCAAGTGAAACAGCCAGAGAAGGGATACCTGAAATAGCACCTTCCAGAGCTGCTGCAACCGTACCCGAGTAAAAAACATCAAAACCAAGATTGGGTCCCCGATTAATACCCGAAACCAAGAAATCAACACCATCGTTACAAAAAACGTTCAAACCAAGTATAACTGCATCAACAGGCGTGCCATCGATGGCAAACCCTCTAACACCAGCAATTTCAACTTCTTTGGCGCGGAGAGGTTTATGAGCGGTTATGCTATGACTGGAACAGGAACGTTCGCTAAGTGGTGCCACTACTATGACCTCTGCAATTCTGGAAAAAGCCCGAATCAACGCTTCTATACCTTCGCTCTGGTATCCATCGTCATTAGTGATTAAAATCCGTCGCCTGGACATCAGCTATCCCCCTAATCTACTCGCTATTTCCCTGGCCACCACCACTCCAGAAGCAGAAGCCTGAACCAGTCCTCTGGTTATACCAGCACCATCACCAATCAGAAAGAGGTTTTCAATATCACTTTCTAAATGCCGGTTAAGCTTCACCCGAGAAGAGTAAAACTTAACTTCTACCCCATAAAGCAAGTTATGGGGAGAATTAATACCCGGAATGAATTTATCCATTGCATAAATCATTTCGAGGATATCTTGAAGAAAGCGATACGGCAACACAAAGCTAAGGTCACCGGGGCTCGCACCACGAAGCGTAGGGTTCACCATTGACTTGCGTATGCGATCTTCTGTAGAGCGCCTGCCCATCTGGAGGTCACGCAAACGTTGAATAATGACTCCGCCACTTACTATGTTAGCGAGTTGAGCAACATACCTTCCATAGGCGATGGGCTCGTGAAAAGGAGCAGTAAAATTCGTACTTACCAGAATAGCAAAATTCGTGTTTTGAGTTTTTCTGTTTTCATAGCTGTGTCCGTTCACCGTGATGATACCGTCGTTATATTCAGTAACTACTTCTCCGTAAGGACACATACAAAAAGTGCGTACCTTGTCATCAAAGGTTCGTGAATAATAAACCAGCTTCAACTCATACATAATGCGGGTGTAACTTTCCATGACCGAAGCAGGCACCTCAAAGCGTACTCCCAAATCCACAGGGTTGTTTTCAAGCTTAATACCCAGCTTGATGCATTCCCTGCGCAACCAATCAGCACCCACTCTTCCTGGAGCCACTACCACAAACTGACTTTTTATTTCTTCACCATTTTGAAGTTTAATACCTCTCACTCTGCCATTGCTGGCAAGTATCTCTTCAGCTGGCATACCACTGAGAATATCTACCTTCCCACGCAGATATTCCTGCATATTCTTCAAAATCTCTCTACAACGGTCAGTACCCAGATGCCTTACCCGAGAAGGTACCAGAATCAACTCAGCCATCTCAGCCCTGCGACGGAGTTCTTCAACCTTATCCTGGTCATCACCGTAAACCTTCGAAGTTCCGCCAAAACGTTGGTAGATTGAGTCAACATAATTGACAACTTCTCTGAAAAAAGCCGCATCAAGATAAGAATTTAGTTGCCCACCAACCTGATCTGAAAAGGTCAACTTGCCATCACTAAAAGCTCCAGCCCCACCCCACCCACACAGTAATGAACAGGGTGAACATTTCTGGCATATCCCGCTGTTTAAACGAGCAGGGCAAACCCTTTTTTCAATTTCTTTTCCCCGGTCGACAAGCAACACCTTCAGTTTGCCACGCTCGGAAAGCTCAAGCGCGGTAAATATGCCTGCAGGTCCAGCACCTACAATAACTACATCGTAGCCTTTTTCCATTTTTGCCCACCCGATTTTTTGATTTCTTCTAAAATACTCAAAGCAACTTCAAGGGCGTTCTTGCCCTCCTCAAGACCAACCAGGGGACGCTCCCCATTGCGCACACAACGAATAAAATGTTCCAGTTCTAATCGGAGCGGCTCGCCCTTCTGCATAATGGGTTTTTCAATCAGTTGAGGAAAACCCGAAGAAGCTTTTTTATAAACAGCCAGTTCCTGCTCGAGGTAATCGATGGATATGAAAGAATCAATCTGGGTTATTTCCATACGTCTGATTTTTTTACGGGTCACCCGACTAGCGGTAAGGTTAACAATACAGCCATTATCAAAAAGAATCTGGGCACTGGCAATATCCTCCTGTGAAGAGAAAACTGGATAACCAAAAGCCCTTATCTCCACCACTTTACCACTAACAATGCTCATAACTATATCAATATCATGAATCATGAGATCCAGCACGACGCCAACATCGGTGTTGCGATTTGGATAGGGACCCATACGAGCACACTCAATAAAAATAGGTCGGGTGATAAGTTTAACAAGTTCCATAACGGCAGAGTTAAAACGTTCAATATGGCCAACCTGCAAAACCACCTTCTTGGCGTTGGCCATTTCCATAAGTTCTTTGGCCTCTTCAAGGGTAGTAGTAACCGGTTTCTCAATAAGAATATTGATGCCTGCCTCGATAAAATGACCAGCAATGCTCCTATGCAAAACTGTAGGTACTACTATGCTTACAGCATCTACGAGACCAAAAAGATCGCGATAATCATAAAAAGCACGAGTAAAATAACGTCGAGCGACTTCCTGAGCTCTTGCACGATCAATATCAACAACGCCCACTAACTCTACTCCAGGAAGCTCTGAATAAACCCGCGCATGGTGCTGGCCAAGATAGCCAACACCAACCACGCCTACCCTGACCACTTTCAAAAATTTTCCTCCTTTACCAGCTCAGCAAAATTATTCTCGTTACCTACCAGGAAATTACGAATTGACTCAACAACCTCCCATCGCTCTTCCTCACTGAGGAGCGGATGTACTGGGATTGAAAGCACTTCTTCACATAGCTTCTCTGCCACTGGAAGATGGTAGGCTTTTCCAATCTTTTGCAAAAAAGGTTGCTGATGGAGAGGAAGAGGATAATAAACTTCACAGCCAATGCCTTGAGCAATTAGAAAATCGCGCAAACCATTCCGTTTTTCTTTGACCCTTAAAGTATACTGGTGATATACATGAAAATACCCTTCGGGAACAAAAGGGGTTTCTATCCCAGGTGTATCGGAAAGATGCCGGTCATAAAAACGGGCATTCTCGCGTCGTCTCTGATTGTTTTTATCCAGCTTCCGTAGCTGCACCCTACCAATGGCTGCTCCTATGTCAGTCAACCTGAAATTATAGCCAAGCATCTCATGAATATACCGCTTCTTGCTTCCGTGATTGATGAGCATTCTGCACGTCCTGGCAAGTTCTTCGGAATTGGTAACAATCATACCACCTTCGCCGGCAGTCATGTTTTTAGTAGGATAAAAACTGAAAACACCGGCCTCTCCAAAACCACCCACTTTCTTCCCACAATAAAGAGCCCCATGAGCCTGGGCGCAATCCTCAACCAGGAAAACACCGTATTTTCTGGCCAGAAATCCGACTTCTTCAACAGCACACGGCAAACCAAAAAGATGCACTACAACAATCCCCCGTACATCCGAATCTTGCTTAAGTATATCTTCCAGTCGAGTAGGGTCAATATTAAACGTTTTTTCATCAACATCACAAAAAACAGGTACGCCACCACACTGAAGAATGGCACTGGCTGTAGCCACAAATGTAAAGGGAGTGGTCACCACTTTTGTGCCCTTTGAAACCCCCAGAGCCTTCAAGGCAACAAACAAAGCAGCCGTACCATTCACAGTAGCCACAGCATGAGATACTCCCAGATATTCTGCAAACTCGCTTTCGAAAGCCGCAACTTCTTCTCCTTGAGCCAGATGCCCGGAAGCAAGAACTTTCTGGACAGCTTCCTGCTCTTCTTTTCCTATATCTGGTTTACAAATTGGTATTCTCATCATCAAACCTTCCTCAACACCAAAATTATTTAACCCGTTCTTTAAATTTTAGTTCCCTAATACAATAGTCAACCCCGCCCTTTTTGTCTACCAGCAAAATTTGAAATGTACTGTTGGTAATTTCGATAGGCCTCGAGGGTTTCTTCAATGGCATCACCACCGAATTTTCGGTAGTAGTTTTGAGCCAAAACAAAGGCTAATACGGACTCTGCAACGACCAGAGCCCTTGGAACAGCACAAACATCTGAACGTTCAAAACGAGCTGGAACTTCTTCGAGCGTTGACAAATCGACACTTGGCAATCCCTTTCTCAGAGTTGGTATCGGCTTCATGGCACAGCGTGCCCATAAGAAATCTCCCCAAGTTACTCCACCTTCCAGCCCGCCCGAATAACAACTCCTGCGCACAAAAGGAAATCCCTCTCGAAGGGAATCATAAAATATAGCGTCATGAACTTCACTACCTCTTTTTTGTGCAGAAAGAAAGCCTTCTCCGATTTCTACTCCCTTGATGCCAGGAATACTCATTAAGGCACCAGCAATCTGGGAATCTAACCTGAGTTCAGCCTCTGTATAACTACCCAAGCCTGGAACAAGCCCGCTGGCACCAACCACAAAAGTGCCCCCCAGCGTATCTCCCTCTTCTTTTGCTTTTTCAATTAAACTAATCATTTTCTCTTCTTGCTTCTTATCAAAAGTACGAAGCAAAGAATGAGAAGCCCGCGCAACTTTTTCCAAAAATGTCAAATCGCCTTCTGCACGCACACCACCTATTGATTCCACAAACCCCCCTACTGAAACTCCAAAATATCTGAGAAAAATTTTAGCAAAAGCGCCGGCAACAACTCTACCTACAGTCTCTCGAGCACTGGCTCGTTCAATGACGTTACGAATATCCTTAAATCGATACTTAATCAAACCAGCCAGGTCGGCATGACCCGGCCTGGGTATGGTTACTGGATTATAATCTGGAGGGGGCGATCCTTCGGGAGTCATGACGTCAAGCCAATTCTGGTAATCTTTGTTTTCAACCAGAATCGCAATTGGACTGCCTATAGTCTTGCAAAAACGAATCCCGCTCAAAATCTCCACACGATCTTTCTCCATATCCATGCGAGGGCCAGAACCAAAACCTCTTTGCCTGCGCGCCAGCTCTTCATTTATAAAATTCAGATCTACCTCCATATTGGAGGGAAAGCCACGAATTACTACCACTATACCTTTGCCATGGGACTCTCCTGCAGTGACATACTGAAGCATTTCAAAGCTCCTTCCGTCCATCTTCCAAGGTTTTCAAAAATTTTAGAAGTTTCTGAGTATCTTCACTTTCAAGGACTTCACGTAACTCCATAAGACACTCTTCAAATTTCCAGATTCTTTCAAGTATTTCCTCACGATTCGTCCAAAAGATATCTGCCCACACTTCTGGATTGGAACCCGCAACCCGAATAAAATCTCTAAAATAAGGTCCTGCAAAAGGATACACTTTCTTTTTCTCTCTAAGGATACTCCAGAGGTATGCGTTTGCGATAAAATGTGGCAGATGGCTCACCAAGCAACACACTGTATCATGTTCCTCAGGAGTTAAAAAAAAACCTTGCCACCCAGAAAGTTCACTATTTCGTCAATCAGAACAACTTTCTCCCCCAGTGGGGAAAAGGGGGTTATTAGAACCGGTGCTCCCTTAAAAAGACCGGCTCTGGCCTCATCAAATCCTCCCTTTTCGCTACCCGCCATAGGATGGAAGCCGGCATAAAGGTAATTTTCCAGAAAAGGTTTTATCTGCTTATAGATCCAGCCTCGAGTACTTCCCATGTCTAAAACCAGCGTTTCTCTGGAGAGGACCTCTCGTATTTCAAAAAAAATGCCTGGCACGCTCCGCACAGGAGTTGCTATAAAAACCAGGTCCACATCTTCAGCCGCTTCAGCAGCCGACGAAGCCTGGTAGTGAATAAGCCCTTTTCGTTTCGCTTTCTCAAGGACGGAATAGTTAATATCAAAACCCTTCACAAAACTGCAGCGGGGCCATTTCAGGAAATCCCAGGCCAGAGAAGCCCCCATTAAACCCAAGCCAACAATCCCCACTGAAACAGCCATTTCAAAGCTCCTTCCCCAGGACGGGTAGGATTCTGCGCAGGTGGTCCACAAGCTCAGCAAACATTTCAGGAGTGATGGATTGTGGGCCGTCAGAGAGTGCCTCTATGGGATTGGGGTGAACTTCCACCAGCAAGCCATCAGCCCCAGCAACGATAGCAGCAAGACTCATTGGTATCACCAGGTCACTCCTGCCTGTTCCATGACTGGGATCAACAACCACCGGAAGATGACTCTGCTTCTTAATGATAGGTACACTGCTTAAATCAAGAGTATTGCGGGTAGACGGCTCAAAAGTCCTTATGCCTCGTTCACACAGAATCACCTGATAATTACCCTGAGCCAAAATATATTCCGCAGACATGAGAAGTTCCTCAATGGTGCTCATCATTCCTCTTTTAAGAAGCACTGGTTTCCTAAGCTTACCTACAGCCTCGAGCAGCCTGAAATTTTGCATGTTGCGAGCACCGATTTGAATAATATCTGCGTACTCCGCCACCAATTCGAGTTCTTCTATACCCAGAGCCTCGGTAACAACAGGAAGACCCGTTTCTTCGCGCGCCTTGGCCAAAAGTTTCAAGCCTTCTTTCCCTAATCCCTGAAAGCTATAAGGAGAAGTACGCGGCTTGAAAGCTCCTCCTCGCAGGATATGTCCACCTGCCTCTTTGACTTTTTGGGCAGTATACATAATCTGTTCCTCGGATTCTACAGCACAGGGACCAGCCATAATGGCTATTTTACCGCCACCGATTCTTACGCCCCCAACCTCTATAACCGTGTCTTGACCTCTGAATTCTCTACTGGAAAGCTTATAGGGCGTAAGAATAGGAACAACTTTTTCTACAAAAGGCAAAACTCCAATTTTTTCCTCAATGTTTGCCTTGCGCTCATCACCTATAGCGCCAATAATGGTACGTTCAACTCCCCGAGATATGTGCACCCCAAAACCCATTATCCTGAGTCGGCGTGCTACTTCTTCAATCTCCTGTTCGCTTGCGCCACTACGCAAAACAATAATCATGGTCTCCCTAAACCCCTTTCTAACCCATGAATCCTGTATAGATTGCCACAGGCAGCTTCTATGTCCTGCCCACGAGAAAGCCTTATCGAAACTTCCATGCCATTCTCTTTTAAAATATTATAAAACTTTTTAACTCTGGCGGGTGATGGCGGTAAAAAAGGCAATCCATCTACCCGATTGCCAGGAATGAGGTTCACAAAAACGTTGAGCCCTCTCAAAAGTTTGACCAGTTCATAAGCATCTTTAATACGGTCGTTTACGCCCTCCCAAAGAGTATATTCGATAGTCACCCGATGACGTACGCGTGTGATGTAAATCTTAAGAGCATCCAGTAGAGATCTCAAGGAGTAAACTCGATTCAATGGTACCAGATAGTCTCGAACCTCTGGAAAAGGGGACTGCAAAGAAACTGCCAAACGCAATTCGGGCCAATCTTCGGCAAGCTTCAAAATAGCAGGAGGAACTCCTACTGTAGAAATAGTGATACGTCTCGCTCCTATGCCCATCCCCCAGGGAGCGTTCAAAGTGAGCAAAGCCTGACAAAGGTTGTCATAGTTCAGCAGTGGTTCACCCATGCCCATGAAAACCAAGTTATCAACTCTTCTATCAAGTTGTTTCGCAACTAACCAAACCTGCCCTACAATCTCCGAAGGCTCCAGATTTCTTTTAAAGCCTACCTGTCCCGTCGCACAAAAGGGACAGCCTACTGGACATCCTACTTGAGAAGATACGCAAACCGTTAATCTATCCCGGTGAGGAATGGCAACAGTTTCAACGCTCATACCGTCAGTTAAAGCTATCAAAAATTTACGGCTTCCATCGCTCGAACTAACGGTTTCTACAACGTGCAGAGAATTCACAACAAATTCCTGGGCCAACTTCTTACGCAAATCTTGGGGAAGATTGGTCATTGTTTCGAAAGAATCAGCTCTCTTCTGATAAACCCACTCAAATATCTGTTGGGCTCTGTAGGTAGGTTCCCCCCAATCTTCAAGAAGAGCAGCGAGGTCTTTGAGTGTAAAATTCATGATGGCGGTTCTTTTGGCTTCCATTCTCGCCTCCGTAAAAGAATGAGTCCGGGAAATCGCAAACATAAAACTTTATAAATAAAACAAGCAATCAAAAACCCAGAAAGACACTGCAATATATCAACCGGAACCTCCACCAGTAAAGCTGGCCAGCCAAAGAGAATGAGAGCACTCAATCCATAACCCCCTACCATTACCAACGCTCCCCAAAAGAAAGCATACCAATCAAGTCTTTCCCTACGAGCTACCAGTTCTCCAATAATGTACCCTTCACCAGCTTTTACCAAAAGAGTAAAAGGAACCCATATCAAATACCCCATTTGCAGATCAGCAAGTACCGAACCCAGCGAAGCAGTAATCGCACCCACGAAAGGCCCCAGAATAGCAGACACAAGAAAAATCACTGCTTCACCAAGATGAAAACCAAAACGGTGTGAAGCGAGAGGTACATGTAAAAGAGTGGCTAAGAAAACCACGACTACACCCAGTGCACTTACCGCAAGCAACAAAGTTTCCTTTCGAATCATAGGAAGGACACGACTTTTTTAGATATTTTACAACAAGCGTCGCCATTTTAAAATACGAGCTTTATTCAGCAAGGCATTACCAGATAGAAATTCCCTACGGGGTTCTAATTTTCTTTCTGATTTTTTCGAAAAAATAAGCGGTGACCCTTTACAAAAGTAAAAAAACTGCGCTTCCTACCATAATGCATGAAATTGATATAGAATTTAAAAGAAAGCGAGTAAAAAGAGAAGGGAATGGTTAAATTGAATAAAAAAGATGTCGAACAGCTTAAAATCAAGCTGATAAAACTGCGAGAGCACCTGCTGAGCGCGGTTGAAAGGGAACAAAACTTTGCCAAAACCAACAACCCCCTCAAAGAATCTCGAGATGAAGGAGATTTTGGACAGGGCACCTTGGACATGGAAATCGAAGTTAGTTCTCTGGAGAGTTTACAAAACATTTTGCAATTGGTAGAAAGAGCTCTTAGAAAGATTGAGAAAGGCACTTACGGTATTTGTGAGCAATGTCGACGCCCCATTAACAAAGCACGCCTCGAAGCTTTGCCCTACGCTACTCTGTGCATGGAGTGCCAAAAAAGCAGTTAAAAGAGAGATAGCTGAAGTGCGAGCGAAAATAAAAAAGGGCAATGCCTTTCCTTTTCAAGGCATTGCCCTACCTAAGCAAAAGAAGTGAGTCAAGTGTGTACCATTTTCTCGAGAACACCCAACCTTTCCTCAAGCACCAAGGGCATTCCAAAACCAAGGTTCTTGGGATACTCCACTCCTCGGTCCAGAACCTGATGCTGGTAATCGGAAATTTTGAAATAATCAACGATGTAACGTTTTGCTTCTTCAATATCAAAAGGCTTGCAAGAAAATACATCCACGTTTAGGTAGCGCTGCTTCGGGAAAGTGTGAATGCTAATATGGCTTTCTGCTATAATCACTATTCCAGATATGCCTGCCTTTTCTCCTTCTTCTCCATACCTGAAAACATAAGGTGGAAGAACTTTGGTCATATTCATCCTGTCTGGGCACTCATCCAAAAACCTACGCACCAGCTCCACATTACCAAGGAGCTCGGGGGCTTCGCTGTACCCGTCAATCACCAGATGAGTACCCACTTCCAGGATTTTCTTCATGGCTATCCCTCCCTTCCGGTTAATTTTTAAGAAAATTTCAAAAAAACAAAAAATTATCTGTTCTTATTCAATAAGAACAGATAATTTCACAATAAAAATGGTCACAACCTATCTTCGAAGATAGGTTGTGACCATTTTGCCTATATCCGTAAAACAAGTTTTATCGCCTGGCGTAACCTTTTCAAAATGCCGTGCCTCCTTTCGGGGTCTAACCCGAAATTTAGTTTTTAGAGAGGCACTTCTCCCTTAACAATAGGGAGAGGGCGACCATCACACCTCTTTGGTGCTAAAGTCGAATCCCCATTTCACCTCCTGAACAAACAAAACAAGCAAAGCTAATTATAAATTTTTTTGAAAACTTGTCAAGAAACTAAAAATTTAGCTTAGCAAAAAGAGACAGCTGCTTCCTCCCAGAATCACAAGGCTTTTTACCGTCAATCAATAAAAATGGCGAAGCTTTTTTAATGCGGATTCCCATTTTTTTTAAAGAGGTAATATCTGCGATTTTCCCCTTTTTTCGGGCTTCGACAATTCGCCTTGCAGAAAGCGGACCTATGCCAGGTACTTTAAGTAAATCACCAAAAGAAGCTTTATTAACCTCAACCGGGAAAAACTCTGGATGCCTTAAAGCCCAGAGAGTTTTGGGGTCCTGATCCAGGGGAAGATTGCCGTCTTCAGAAAAGTAAATTTCATCCAGAGAAAACTGATATCTTCGCAAAAGATAATCTACTTGATACAGGCGCACTTCTCGCCAGGAGCTAACTGCTGGTCTGCCGGAGAAAGGAGTCCCCCAAACAGGTTGAAACGCACTGTAATAAACTCTGGCCAGGCAGAATTTTCTATAGAGCAAAAAAGCCGTGCCCAAAATCTCTCTATCTTTTTCTGTGCTTCCCCCGACTACAAACTGTGTGGTAATCCCAGCTGGAGCACACAAGCCCTTTCTTCGCAAATCAGAAAGCAGTGAAAAAAGGCCCATAATCCTGGAAAAACTCTTCTGAGGAGCTATTGCAGACAAGTAATTAGGATTGGGAGCCTCAAGGTTCACTGACACTCGAGTAGCAAGGCACACCGCTTCCTCTATGTAATCTCGCGTGGCTTCAGGCAAAATTTTTAAGTGAATATACCCCCTGAAATGAAACTTTTTACGGAGCATCTCGACAGTTTTCAACATTTCGTTCATCGTCCAGGTGGGGTCCCGGGAAACCGCAGAACTGAGGAAAAGGCCCTTAACCAGACCTTTCTGCCACAAACGGAGAAACAACGCAACCAGCTCTTCTGCTTTCAACGAAGTCCTGCGAAATGGCGAACCAGCACGATTTGCGCAATAAAAACAATCATGCACACAATCATTGGAAAGTAAAATTTTGAGAACTTTAACTACCCTTCCATCAGGGAGAGATACCGGATAAATCCACCCTCCCTGTGGATTGCTCTTTCGTGAAGGCTGTCCAAAGCAAGAGCCACAAAGATCAAAGCGTGCGCTATCTGCAAGCAACCTGACTTTGCCATCCAGATCCAAAAAACACCACCCCGTATTTCGGCACGCAAATTGAGTCCATTCAAATTATAACTCACCTTCACAAACAAATTTGACAGCACAAATTAAGCTATATAAAATTAAATCGAGGTGCGCCCGTAGCTCAAAGGATAGAGCGGCGGTCTCCTAAACCGCAGGTTGAGGGTTCGACTCCCTCTGGGCGCACCAGAAGACTAAGCTGTAATATTTCCTTAAATTTCTTATGCTCTCACTCTTGCCCCAAAGAATTCCAGGGGGTTATCCCAGAGAATCCTTTTTCCTATTTCATAGGCCTGGTTCTTTGAAATATATCTCCTGGTAACCATTCCCCCAAGGACCCGGGCATCAGCAAAGATGGAAAACTGGATTCAAGCAAAAGGCATCTGATCAAGGTTCGCTCTCCCAGTATACACTGAATTGGGTCAATAATTCTGTCAAAATGGTACAAAGCATTTCTCTCCATCTCCTAAAACTTCGACGAGCTCGCTATGAAGAGCTTGTTTTTCCGGTAAAATATCTTTAGTCAATCTTAAAATGATTAAAAAGGTAAAAGAACAATGCCAACACAAATATTCCGCAACGAAGACGTCCAAAAAATTATTGTGGAAATACCTGAAAACCACAAACACATTCGCACCACAATAGTCCTAAGCAATGGGATAGAACTGGTTTTCCAAGAAGCGACCATAGCTAACCTGGTTAGAGCCTTTCTAACCCTGAAAACCCATCCCTTTTCTACAAAAATAACGCTCGTTGGTAGAAAAGTCAGTGGTCAAAAAGAGGGTTACGCAGAATGGCAACTCCTCGAAATAGATCAATCCCCAGAAATTAAGAAACAAAAACCTTAAAAGTCATTCTTTCAGTCTCTTTCTGTAAAGAGCAAATTTTTTATAAGGAACGCCCCCCAGAGATTCCGCTTCTCTGCACATTTTCACATTTTTAGCATTTATGGAAGAACCTTCAGCAAATACATAACCTCTTTTGCGTGCTTCTTTAAAAATCTCCCATAAAAGTGCCGCAGGAACACCTTTTCCCTGGTATTGTGGAATTACAAAGAGGAGAAAAGCCCTACCCCGATTAATTTGGTGTCTACCCAGGAGAAAAGTTAACCACCCCAGAGGAAAAAGCTTTCCCTTCATCTTCTTGAGAACCTGGTTGTAATCAGGTATAGCCACTGCAAAACCCACTGGCTCTTCCCCAGCCCAGGCAATTTGAGCAAAATTGGGAGGAATAAACTTCTTGAATTCCTTTGCCATACGGCTGAGCTCCTCTACGGCAGGCGGAACAAGATAATCGTATTCAAGGGAAATAAGGGATTGTGCCAAAATGCTTTGAATAGCTCTAACTTCTCTATCAAACTCGGCATAATTAATGGGCCTGACCTTGAAATTAAATTTGCTTTTAGCATACTCTATAGCACGCTGGCAACTATCAAAGGGCATTCGCTCAAGGTCATAACGATAAGCTACAAAGGTATGATACTTTTCAAAACCGTATTCCTCGAAAAAACTCACATACCAGGGAGGATTAAAGGAAGTGAAAATGAGGGGAGGATCCTCAAAATTCTCGATGAGCAAACCCCTGAAATCATCACCGTTGGTAGGTGAGAGCGGACCTATAAAAGCATCCACTTTGCGTTTTTTGAGCCAATCCTCAGCAACGACAAAAAGTGCATTGGCCACCTCTTTACTATTGATACACTCAAAAAGGGTGATATAACCTTCTTTTTTCTTCCTGAAATGATTGAATTTCTCGTCAATGCCCACTGCAATTCTTCCCACAGCCTCCCTGCCTTCCAGAGCGAGGTAGAAAGCATGTGGGCCACTTTGAAAAAGAGGGCTCTCCGTGTTTTGAATTATCCTTTTCATTTCACTTAAAAGAGGGGGAACCCACAGTGGATTGTTCTCGTAAAGCAGGAAGGGAAATTTAATAAATGCCTGCTTCTCCTTTCTGGTTTTTGCTTCTTTTATTTCCACAAATCGACAACTCCCGATAAAGCTTTGAATATCTTAAAGATAATACCTTTATCATGGAACAATGACAATATCAACCGTTTAACCCGAAGTCGATTTACTCGATAAGGCAAAGTGCATAGTAATTGGCTTTACAGTCTCTGGAACGTACTACTTCAATGGGGAAACCAAATTTGCTAACCGTAGCATAAACGTCAATACCGCAGGCTTCCATAGAAGGACGAGCTTTTTCGGGGTAACGACAGGGATACTCACAAGAGCACTCACCACATAACTCGCAAGGCCCTGAAGGCATGGCAAAAGCTTTGTAGTATCCCTCGAGGAATAGAGTTCTCTCCAAATCTGCACAAATTTTTCTCAACTCTTGGTAATCTTCCGGCTTCCACAATAGCACAGCTGAAGAGAAGCACTCAAGAATTCGCTGCGTCTTCTCAGGCTCGGGAGCATAAGGAGGACAGGTAAGACACTGGGCATACCCATCACAACCATACTGACATTTCAATCTAACCCACTCTCCCACAACCACTTCTTTGGGGTCTATTAGTTGATATTTTTTGACCTTATCACCGAGCAATTCTCTCAAAATGAAGTCCAGAGACTTATGCATATCCAAAGCCTCCTTCAAAGAGCAGCTTTGCTATCTCTATTTAAGGTCAAGTATACAAGGCAAATGGTCGGAAGCCTCAAGCACATAGGAGAATTCCTCGGGATAAATATGGTCAACTCTTTTAAACCTGGAATATGCCTTCTGGCTAAGTAAAAAATAATCCAGAAGAGCTGGAGGATAATCTGTACTCTTTTCGCTCCAGAGTTTACCGCTGGTGTCCTTATCCGGATGCAAAAGAGTAACATTGTACAACCTGGTTTTAGTTCCGTTCACTTCAAAATCACGCTGAAGCAACTCTACAAGGTCTGGAACACCAGCTGCTTCCTCCTGTTTGCTTAAACCAGGCGTATCGTTAAAATCACCAAAAATCACCA
>JARRBX010000017.1 GCA_029982245.1 Candidatus Atribacteria bacterium
TTCTGCAAGGTAGCAAAAAAATATCATATTTGATTTAGTTCAGTCAACCTTTTGATTTTCAACAATTTTCAGACTACCAGGAAAGTGACAGGCCACCCAATGGCCTGGCTGGACTTCAAGTAGATCCGGTTCCTGCGAAGCACACAAAGGCTGACTGACTGGGCAGCGGGTGTGAAAACGACAACCCGCAGGGGGATTTATAGGGCTTGGAACATCACCTTTGAGAATGATCCTTCTCACCTTGTAGTCGGGATCTGGAACGGGTACCGCGGAAATAAGAGATACTGTATAGGGATGAAGAGGATTTTCAAAGAGCGCTTCTTTGGAAGCAATTTCAACCGCCTTACCCAGATACATTACCATAATGCGGTCGCATATGTACCTGACTACGGCCAGGTCGTGAGAAATAAAAATATAAGTTAGAGAAAATTCATCTTTTAAGTCCTTAAGCAGGTTAATTATCTGGGAACGAATGGATACATCCAGCGCTGAAACGGCTTCATCAGCGATGACCAGTTTCGGTTTCAGTGCCAGAGCTCTTGCAATGCCTATTCTCTGTCTTTGTCCCCCCGAAAACTCGTGGGGATATCTTTTGAGGACGTCTTTCGATAGGCCCACCTTTTCAACCAAAACCTCAACCATTGCTTTCCTTTCTTTCGCGTTCCCTATACGATGTGTTGACAGTCCTTCTTCGATAATGGCTCCCACGCTCATGCGGGGGTTTAAGGAGCTGAAGGGATCCTGGAAAATCATTTGAATATTACGCCTCAGCTTGCGAAGTTCAGAATCAGACAGCGAGAAAACATCCTGGTTTTCAAAAAGGACTTTTCCCGAAGTTGGAGTGTGGAGCTTGAGCAGGGTCATACCCAATGTGCTTTTTCCACATCCTGACTCCCCAACAATGCCAAAAGTCTCACCCTGTCTTACTTGAAAGCTCACCCCGTCCACTGCTTTGACAAAAGCCACTGTTTTCCTAAACACTCCAGCCTTTATGGGAAAATATTTTTTTAGGTTTTTTACCTCAAGGATGAATTCAGAATTTCTCATCCTCTGGCTCTCTCTTCAGTATTAATTTTTTGCCAGAAGTGGCAATAGACAAAATGCTCTCCCTCAAGGTGAATTCGCGGTGGATCTTCAGCGCACTTTGTTTCCGCAAAAGCGCAACGGTTACGAAACCTACAACCCTCTGGAAAAGACAAAGGATCTGGAACCATACCCGGAATGCTTTCCAACCTTTCCTGTTCAGTATCCAGGCGAGGTATAGAGCGCAAGAGCCCCAGAGTATAGGGATGGGTTGGTTTTTTAAAGACTTCAAAGCGCGTCCCTTCTTCTACAATTTTTCCAGCGTACATCACCACTACCCTATCAGCAAGATCGGCTACAATTCCCAAATCGTGAGTGATGAGTATTACTGCCATATTTAACTTTTTTTGCAAGTCTTTGATAAGTTCCAGAATCTGGGCTTGGATGGTTACATCCAGAGAAGTTGTCGGCTCATCGGCAATAAGCAATTTGGGATGGCAGGAAAGAGCCATCGCAATCATGGCCCTCTGTTTCATGCCTCCTGAAAGCTCGTGGGGATATTCGTAAAGCCTTTTTCTTGGTTCAGGAATACCAACCAGCCTTAACATTTCTTCAGCTCGTCTTTCAGCTTCTTTTCTGCTCACTTTCTGATGAAGCATAATTGCCTCCATTATCTGGTCTCCAACGGTGTATACCGGATTTAAAGCTGTTGCTGGTTCCTGAAAAATCATGGATATCTCTTTACCCCGTATCTCCTGCATTCTGCTTTCTGGCAACGCAAGCAAATTTTGCTCTTGAAAAATTATTTCGCCACTCTTTATAAGGCCATTAGGATCAATTAATCTCAGAATGGCCAGGGAAGTTACGCTCTTACCACAACCAGATTCCCCAACCAGAGCAAGCGTTTCACCTTCTCTTACTTCGAAATTGACTCCATCTACCGCTTTCAACTCTTCCTTGTTTTCGTTATAAAAGTAAACTCGAAGATTCCTGACGATTAGCAGGCTTTTTCTTTCCAATTGGGTTACCTCTTACATTTTTAGTCGCGGATCGAAAACGTCTCTTAAGGCGTCACCGACTAAATTCCACGATAGAACGAAAAGCACCATAGCTGTTCCAGGAAAAACGGTCATGTACCAGTACTTAAGCGCTTCGCCCTGACCACCCAGCATCCAGTTGCGAGCATAGTTGAGCAGTGCTCCCCAATCGGCATAACCCTGGGGAGCTCCCACTCCCAGAAAGCTCAGTGCAGAAGCAGTTATGACCAGCGAACCCATACGCATGGAAGCTTGAATCAATACGGGAAATATGGTATTGGGCAAGACATGGCGCATAATTATCTTGAAGTCTCTAACTCCCAGAGCTTTGGCAGCCATAACGTACTGCTCTTCCTTAACCTGGAGTATGTTGCCCCGAATCAATCTTGCCGGATACATCCAGCTAAAAGCAATCATAGCAATCATCACCTTGTCAAGACCAGTACCCAGGATAGTGGTCAGCACCATTGCGGCCACCAGAAAAGGAACGGCAAGAAATATGTCAGTAATTCTCATCATCACTTCGTCAAGCAATTTTCCAAAGTACCCCGATATGGAACCAACAATTAATCCAATAACTGTAGAAATGAGCGTCACTATAATGCCTATTTTGAACGCAGTTCGGGTGCCCCAGATGACACCGTAGAAGATGTCTCTTTTACCAGCCACTCCAAAAGGGTGTTCCGGAGAAGGAGGTTGGGGGTTAGAACTCCAGGTGACAACGGGCATCAAATAAGGATCTCTCCCCGGCTTCGGTGGTGCAATGAGTGGTGCCAGAAGAGCGATGACCACAAAAAAAACTAAAAGAGAAATGCCCAGTATGGCTGACGCGTTGGAAAAAAGTTTCTTAAGAATTCTGCGAGTTTCTGCTCTCAACTTTTATTCTAACCTCACCCGAGGATCAATTAAGGCATAAGAGATGTCTACCAACAGATTGCCTATTACCAGTATAAAGCCAAAAAACAGCGTTCCTCCCATGATGGAGGCGTAATCAAGTTGCTGAGCAGCAAGTGCCATAAAGCTCCCTATGCCCGAACGATTGAAGATAGTCTCTACAATAACTGTTCCGGCGAGAAGACCAATAATGGTCTGTCCGCTTACCGTAGCCACAGGAATCATAGCATTGCGTTTGGCATGCTTGTTAATAACTACTCTCTCAGCTAAGCCCTTTGCTCGAGCAGTTCGTATATAATCTCTTTGTAGAACCTCAAGCATTGAGGAACGAGTTATTCTCAAGATAAAAGCAAAACCGACGTAGACCAGCGTCAAAACCGGACCGGCCAGATGCCGCAGGGCATCTACAAAAACATCAATTCTACCGTTGAGTAAGGCATCAACAGTTGGCATACCAGTTATTTGCCTGAAGGTCGGCGACTTAATCACTTCCTCTGCCCATATACTTAGAGTGCCAGGCGGAAAGACTCCCAGGGTGCTGTAAAAGACCATGAGCACCAGCAATCCGAAAACAAAGTCTGGGAAAGACCATCCTACCACCGCAAATATGCGCAGACTGTGATCAAGAAAACGATTATGATGGAGTGCTGAAAGAATGCCCATCCAGGTACCAAGCAGGATAATGGGTATTACTGCAAAGATGGTGAGTTCCAGCGTGTAAGGGAAGCGCTTTAGAATAGCTTCATACACTGGTTCTTTTCCAACGTATGACCAACCCAGGTTTCCACTGAATAGGTTCTTAACCCAGCGTGCGTACTGAACAATGATCGGATCATCCAGGCCATACAGTTCGATTAATTTATCGAGGTCTGCACCTTTCAAGCGTTCAGGGCTGTTAATAAAAGTGGCCAGACGTTGATAAGGACTCAAGGTTCCAATCATCAAAAAAACGATAAGTGATATACCAAACAAGGTTAAAGGTAAAAACAAAAGTCTTCTAATGATGTAAAAAATCATAATCTCTGATCGTGCTCCCTCTCATTTTGCAAGAAGAGGGGATTGTGTAATCCCCTCTTCTTGCAAGGTTTAAGGTTACTCCTCTTTCCACACTCCGTCAAAGTTAACCGCACCCGGACGCATAGGATTGAACATCCATCCCTTCACCCAGCTTCGCATGGCAAAAATATCTATGGGCTGATAGAAGGGGATACCCAGCGCGTTTTCGTAAGCGATTTTCTGTATCTCTTCGTAAAGTTTTTGCCGTTCTTCCGGGTTAGTTTTAGCTATTGCTTCTTCAATGAGAGAATCAAGGTTTTCCTGGGCAAACTTTATAAAGTTTTCGCCCTGAGTGGTTCCATATACACCGTTACTGTGATAGTAGGTAAAAATGAAATTGTGAGGATCTGGATAGTCTGCCAACCAGCCGATTACAAAAGCGGGCAACTGGCCACTTCGGTAAGCGTCGAGATAGGTCGGCCACTGCACTCCTTGCACTTCTATCTTGAATTTGGGATTCAAGGATTCGATGTTTTCCTTAAGCATTTCACAAGCAGTCTGGCGAGCTTCGTTACCAGTATTGTAGAGGAGAGTTAATTTGAAGCCCTTTTCCCATATTTCTCCGTTCCAGGCCTTTTGAAGTTCTTCCTTAGCTTTTTCAAGGTCAAACTGGTACATGGGTAAGTTTTCGTTATATCCCAGAAGACCTCTGGGGAGTACCGAGGGTATTCGGTATGCATACCCGTTAAGAACTTCGTTGATAAAGGTTTCATAGTCAAATGCGTAGCAGAAAGCCTTGCGCACATGGATGTCGCTGAAAAAGTCGGGGGGGATACCCTCTCCGTCGAGCTTTCCGCTACCCAAATATTTACTTTCTGGAACCACATTCCAGTTGAAGTGCATCGCGGTTATAACCAGACGTGCACCTTCGCGGATAACTACGTTTTCCATTCCCTTGACCTGATCTAAGTACTGGAGTGGAGTGTAAATCTGGTCAGCATCTCCTGCTTCAAGCATGGCCCTGCGGGTGCTCCATTCATCAATACCCCAGATGATGGCTTTGGCAATTTTGGGCTTTTCTCCCCAGTAATTTTCATTGCGCACCAGGGTTACCTTCTGTTGGGTTCTGTCCCACTCAGAAAGTACGAAAGGCCCGGTGCCGATTGCCTTTTCGTAAAGGGGACTTTCTTCTTTTTTGAGGTTGTGGTACTTCCACCATCCTTCCGGCTTTCCGTCCCAAAGACCCAGCTCCACACAGGTTTCTTTATCAAGGATTGCACCCCAGCTTGCGTTCTGGGCCAGTATACTCAGGAACGGGGCGAAAGGTCTCACCAGGTGAAACACTACATTATCCCCCTCTACTTCTATTGCTGGGTCAATGTATTGATTGTAAAAATCAACCAACTTTTCTTCGTAAGCAGGGTCTTTCAAAGTGCCATCCTCGTTGAACATGTCACTCCAGGCTATACCCACTTTGTCAGCGACAAAGTCTTCTATGGTTTGATAATTGAAGAGAGCTTCAATAATCATCCACATTGGCCCTGCATGAGGGTCGAAAAGAATACCTCGTTCGAAACTGTATTCAACGTCCTCTGGAGTAAGGGCGTTTCCGTTGTGAAAAGTGACACCTTTCCTTATAGGAAACACGTAAGTTTTTCCATCGTCTCTGATAAGCCCGTTTTCTACCGAAGGCACTTCAGTAGCCAGTCGAGGAACGAACTCAGTAATACTTTCTCCTTTGTAGGCAATCAAATTTTCGTACACAAAATTGATAACCTCACCACTGGCTGTATCGTAAGCGTAGTGGGGATCCAACGTATCTGGCTCTCCAATGCCAAGGTATATGTAGGTGTCCGGATTTTTGACTTCAGCCATTGCTAAAGATAAACCGCTCACAACCCAAAAAACCACAAGCAAATAACTCAAAATCTTCCAGTTTCTCATACCTATTCCCCCTTTTCTAAGATTTTTTAATCAAGCCAAGAACAGGTTCTTTTTCAAACCTCACCTCCCTACTTCAACTTTTTCAAGCGTGGATTGGGTATTATTCCTGGGATCCTCCCTCTTTTAGCAATTTTTTGACCAGCTACTTCTTTTATATCCATGGTCATATCTATAGGACGTGCCCCACTTATATAGCTTCCCACTCCAAACATGTCTGCATCCTCTCTGAGAAGCGCTATCTTTTCGGGATTCAAACCCCCCGAAACCACTATTTTAACCCAGGAAAAACCTGCCTGATCAAGGCGAATCCTCACCTCTTTGACCAATGCTGGAGATACACCACCTCGTTCTTCAGGAGTATCCAGGCGCACTCCAGCCAGCTTTTCTCCCAGCACTTTAGCCACTCTGAGTGCTTCCTCTGCCTCATCTTTGAAAGTATCCACCAGTATTATACGAGGGAACTGGCCTGGTAATGCTTCCTCAAAGGCCTTGGCAGCAATGACCGTATCACCTGTGATGAGGATGGCTGCATGAGGTATGGTTCCCCCTGGTTCCCTCCCAGCAAGTTTGGCTCCCAAAATACAAGCGCAGCCATCAACCCCTCCAACCAGAGCGGCACGTTCCATAACTGGAGCTACTGCAGGGTGAACATGTCTTGCTCCAAAAGCAAGCACTGCTTTTTTGCCCGCTGCTTTCTTGCATTCCCGAGCAGCAGTAGCCCACCCACTGCTTTGAGCCAGAATTCCCAAAAGAGGCGTTTCAAAAATACCAAACTCCGAGTAAGGGCCTTTAATTCTCATTACAACTTCCTTGGCTTCAAAAGTATCTCCTTCTTCGAGGGACCACACCTCAACCTTGCTTTCCTGAAGTAAATTCAGGACTTCCTGAACTCCACACATTACACCCTCCCGACGAGGGAATACTTCAGCAACTACCAAGGTGTCCTGCAGGTTGAGATGCTTGAGAATTTGCTGGGCACTTACAAAATAAATATCGGTAGTATAGCCTCGTTTGATTTCTTCGTGGGTCGCTGAATAAAACAACCGCTCCGGAGAGGGGTGGAATACAGAAGCTTCTTCTATGCTGTTAATCCACCTGTTTTGCAACATTTCAGTCCCTCTTGGTTTTAAAGCATTAATCGTGTGCTCTTAACGGTATATAGTTAGGGCAAAAACAAGGGAAAGCGACATAAAGATTACTGAAAAAAGTACGGTAAGCTTGGTAAGCAGAGGAAGATTTTTGAATTTGCTGCTTCGGTCTGCCCGGGTTGCTCCGCCAAAAATACCTCCACCCATTCCCGCTTTACGGGGTTGAAGAATTACAGTAAGAATCAAACCCACGCAGATTAGAATTTGGACGATCATCCAGCCATTCATTTCTATATCCCACCTGATATCCTTGCAGTTTCTTTAATAATGTCGAGGAATTTACCAGCATCAAGACTGGCTCCTCCAACCAGCGTTCCGTCGATATCTTCCTGGTTTACAAATTGACCAACATTTTCTGGGCTCACGCTTCCTCCGTAGAGAATCCTGATTTGCTGGGCCTTTTCGCTGCCAAACTGTTCAGAAAGTTTTCCTCTTACGAAAGCTATGGCTTCCTGAGCATCCTGGGGAGTAGCTGCCTTACCAGTTCCAATAGCCCACACTGGTTCGTAGGCAATTACTATCGACTCAACATTGGAAAAGGTAGTAATACCTTCTATTCCCTTTTCGAGCTGATAAGCCAGGATTGCTTCAGTTTCTCCTCTTTCCCTTTCTTCAAGAGTTTCTCCAACGCAGAGGATAGGCCGTAATCCAAGCTTCAACGCGGTCTCCACCTTTTTGCCTACCTCTTCGGCTGTTTCTCGAAAGATGTGTCTCCTTTCGGAGTGGCCAAGAATCACATATTCGCAACCTAACTCAAGAAGCATGGAACCCGAAATTTCACCCGTAAATGCGCCCTTGAGTTCCCAGTGCATGTTCTGGGCCCCCAGTTTTACTGACGAACCTGCGAATTTCCGAGAAAGTGCATACAGGGAGGTAAAAGGAGGACAGATAATAACCTCTACACCAGGTGTGTCCAACTCCTGCAGTAAGGCTTCGGCATATGCCGAAGCCTCAGCAACAGTCTTGTTCATCTTCCAGTTGCCTGCAGCAATAGGTATTCTCATGGCTACAGTCCCTGCTCCATCATATAGTTTGCAAGATCTACCACCCTGCAGGAGTAACCCCACTCGTTGTCATACCAGGAGAGAACCTTAACCAGATTGGCGTTAACCTTGGTAGACAAAGCATCCACAATTGAAGAATGAGCATCGTGTAGGAAGTCAATAGATACCAGAGGTTCTTCGCAGTAGGCAAGAATTCCCTTTAGTTCGCCTTCTGCAGCCTTTTTGAGCGCAGCATTAACCTCTTCCGCGGTAGTCTCTTTTTCCACGATAGCCACAAAGTCCACTACTGAAACATCAGGAGTAGGAACCCTGATAGCCATTCCATCCAATTTTCCTTCCAGTTCAGGCATTACTTTGCCAATAGCTGCAGCAGCCCCTGTCGTGGTGGGAATCATGGACATTGCCGCAGCTCTTGCCCTGCGCAGGTCCTTGTGCGGAAAATCAAGAATTACCTGGTCATTAGTGTAAGCATGAACGGTGGTCATAAACCCTCTTTGGATAACAAAGTTCTCATGAAGCACCTTTACAATGGGTGCAAGACAGTTTGTGGTACAGGAAGCGTTGGACACAATATGATGCTTATTTTTGTCGTAAGATGAATGGTTGACACCCATTACCACGGTTATATCGGGTTCTTTAGCCGGAGCAGTAATAATAACTTTTTTCGCACCAGCTTCAAAATGCAGGGAAGCTCCCTTGCGATCCCGGAATTTTCCAGTTGATTCTATCACAATGTCCACACCCAGGTCTTTCCAGGGAAGCTGAGCAGGGTCCTTCTGAGCCAGGACTTTTATTTCTTTGCCATCAACGACAAGCGCATCATCTTTATAGGAAATGCTGTTGGAGAGGGTACCATGAACTGAATCATACTTAAGAAG
Organism: Candidatus Atribacteria bacterium; assembly: GCA_029982245.1. Classification (GTDB taxonomy): domain Bacteria; phylum Atribacterota; class Atribacteria; order Atribacterales; family Thermatribacteraceae; genus Thermatribacter; species Thermatribacter velox. The sequence goes on from JARRBX010000017.1 coordinate 8,925, forward strand.
ATGAGCCAGGGTTTTTGCGTCAGTCAAATCGTTGATTGCTACTACATTGACATTTCCAGTTTCCAGCATTCTTCTGAATACCAGTCTTCCGATTCTGCCAAAACCGTTTATAGCTATGTTCAAGTGCATCTACCTCCTTTGGTGGAAAATTTCTCTTTTTAATCATGCCAAATAATTATACACGAACCTGCTTCGTTGTAAAGAGACGCAAACAAAGTCCAAAAAAAAGGTGCCGCTTAAGCGGCACCTTCTCGAGCTTAAATGATTGCCTTTTCGGTGTCGATGTCAAAAACATGCATCTTATCGGTGTCAACCACGATTTTCATTGTATCGCCCACATCAACGTGGGTCTGCATATCAAACACAGCCACAATGGTGTGTGCGCCACAGGTAAGGTAGACAATTTGCTCAGAACCCAGGGGTTCTACAACATCGACGGTAGCGTCAATAACATTGCCATCCTGGCGGAGCATTTCTTTCGATACTGCAAGGTCGTAAATATCTTGAGGTCTGATGCCAAAGGTTACCTCTTTATTTGCGTACGGTTCCAAAGCAGCTTTGTATTCCTCTGGAACAGTAATTTTGAAGGACTGCCCATCAAGTACTAAGGAGTCACCTTCTTTTTTCAGCACGACATCCAGGAAATTCATGGATGGAGTTCCTATAAATCCGGCTACAAACTTGTTTGCAGGTTTGTTGTAAAGTTCAAGTGGGGTACCCACTTGCTGGATGATGCCATCTCGCATAACCACAATGCGGTCTCCCATAGTCATTGCCTCAACCTGGTCGTGAGTAACGTATATCATGGTGGTTTGGAGGCGGTCATGGAGCTTGGAAAGCTCAGCTCTCATCTGCACACGCAGCTTTGCATCCAGGTTGGAAAGAGGTTCGTCAAAAAGGAAAACTTTGGGATGGCGCACAATAGCTCTTCCTACTGCCACACGCTGCCTCTGTCCACCAGAGAGCTGTTTGGGCTTTCTTCTTAAGAGTTCCTGGATACCCAGTATTTCAGCGGCTTCCTTCACACGCCTGTCTATTTCATCCTTTGGGAACTTACGCAGTTTGAGACCAAAAGCCATGTTGTTGTAAACATCCATGTGGGGGTAAAGAGCATAGTTTTGAAAAACCATGGCAATGTCGCGATCTTTGGGCGGGACATCATTCACCAGGGTGTCTCCAATGTAAATTTCTCCCTCGTCAACTTCTTCAAGACCAGCAATCATTCTTAAGGTAGTAGTTTTTCCACACCCCGAGGGTCCTACCAAAACGATAAATTCTTTGTCCTTGATTTCCAGATTCACCTTGTTGACTGCAACTACATCTCCAAACCGCTTGACTACATCTTTCAAAACAACACCAGCCATCTATATTCCTCCTTTTTAACAAAAATTAAATATGGGTACTTCAAAATATACAAAACTATTGTAAAATATCTCATTTGATGTGTAAAGATTTAGATTCTACCAATTTTTCTATTGTTCTAAGTCTTCGGTATGCTTCACCCTTAGAGATGGGAGGCTTACAAAGCTTGCCCAGTTCTTTCAGGGAAGCAAGAGGATGTCTCATTCGCAAAAGTGCGATTTCAAGCAATTTGGGTGGAAGTGTTTCCAAGTCAATTCGTTGCAACTTTTCCCTCAGGCGAATTGAGTAAGCAACAGTCCTTTCCAAATTAGCGGTTTCGCAGTTAACCCATCTGGTCAGCTCGTTAAAGGTAGCCTTCTCGGCAACCAGCTTTTCCAACATGAGGTAGGTGCGTGTTGCCCCTACGGAATGCACAAAACTGGCAATGGTGCCTATGTTCTTAGAATATAAAATAAACTTGTTACGGTAAAACCTTTTTTTAAAGTCCAGGTTCTGTTCCCGGAGAAATTCCAACACCCTATCGCAAATTTCCTCCGAAGCAAGGCGTATTTCCAGCTGGTAAGATTTGTGAGGCTCTCCAAAATAGCCTCCGGCTTCAAAAAGGCCTCTTAAAAAATGGAACCCTCCTTCATGAAGATTGCCGATGGAGTACTTCAGGTCAACCTGTAATTTTTCCCATTCCCTGCCCAGTTCAAAGTCAACCTGATAGAATTTACCTCTGTTAAGACCCCTTCTATCAAGAGCAAGAATCTGATGCCCTGGTGAGCCGCCTTGAACTTTTTTCTGAACGGTTATTATCTTTTTTATCAGGGCTATATCTTGGTGGGTGAAAAGAAGATGAAACTGGTCGTTTCTTTTTTTAAGCACACCCAAACCATGAACAATCCCCATCCACTCGGCTTCCAGGTTCTTGATATTATCGGGAATGATTGAGTAAAGTTCTTCCTTAAGAAGGTTCTGTATGTCCACTGTTTTCTGAAAAATATTCCTGAACTTTTTCTTTGAGCTTTTGGGCCAAACTCTTTGAAATTCCCAATCTTCCACTTATTTCCTGAGCATCAAAACGTATTATTTCCTCCAAATTGTTGAAAGTAGAAAGAATGAGCTTTTTCCGCTTCTGACCTATTCCTTTCACTTCCTCCAAAATAGAATGGAAAAGTCTTTTGTTTCTTTTTGCCCTGTGGGAAGCTATCGCAAAGCGATGAGCTTCATTGCGTACTCTCTGCAAAAGCTGAAGTGCTTCAGAATGAAGGGGCAACCGAATTGGCTCTTTTTGAAAAGTGGTGTAAATTTCTTCGTTTTCTTTGGCAATAGCCACCACTGGGATATACCGTTTTACCACCTCAAAAGCCCTCAGAGCAGAAGTTAACTGTCCTCGACCTCCGTCGATTAAGAACAAGTTGGGGCACTTCAGGTTGTTCTTTGTGATGTGTCTCAAATATCTTCCGACGGTTTCTTCAATCATTAAAAAGTCGTCGGGATGTTCCAATCCAGACAGGTTGAATTTTCGGTACTCACTTTTGTGGGGCTCTCCATTTTCAAAAACCACTACAACCCCTATTGCTTCTTTCCCTTGGAAGTTCGAAATGTCCACGCCGGCTATCCTTTCCGGATAGCAGTCGAGGTGTAGAACTTCCTTCAATTCCGAAAAGGATTTTTGAAGAATTCTTTCACGACGGAGTATTTTTGCTCGTTCGGAATTCAAACTCTTAACTGCATTTTCCTTAGCAAAGGATAACAGATTTTCTTCCTCTTTGCTTTGAGGTTGCCTAATTGGAAAAGGCAGATTGATTTCCTTTCGAAGCGATTCCAAAATGTGTTCTGGATATTCAGGACTCAAGCATATTTCCTCAGGGGGCAAGAACTGCCCGGAATAATACATATCGAGAAACTGTGCCAGAATTTCTTCTTCCGTCTCAAAACTGGAGACTGTGGCCAGGAAGTTTTCGCTATTTATAAGTTTCCCTTTTCTCACTTTCAAAATTACTATGGAAGCCAGGCGGGCTTCCCGCGCTAATTCCACTCCAACAAAGTCTGCATCAATGGATTCATCAAGCACCAAGCGATATCGGGAAGCAATTCTTTTCACTGCATCAATCTGGTTTCTATAACGTGCTGCCTTTTCGAACTCCCACTTCTCTGCCCTGCGCCACATTTCTCGCTCCAGCTGCTCCAGCACTCTCTGGTAGTCCCCATTCAAAAAAAGGAATGCATTGTGAAGGTTTTTCTGGTACTCCTCCTTGGATATTAGGCCTGCGCAGGGTGCCGAACACAAACCTATTTCATAATCCAGACAAGGTCGCTTGATTGGAAAATTCTTTTCGTCAAGGCTGCAGCCTCTTAAAAGAAAAATCGACCTCAAAACCTTTAACCCCTCTCTGGTCTTTTTGCTATTGGCAAAGGGACCAAAATAGAGGCCATCTCCTCCTGTCTTCTTGCGAGCGATTTTAACAGCCGGAAAGTCTCCTTCTCGCTCAAACTTTAAATAGGGGTAACTCTTGTCATCTTTTAAGCGGATGTTAAAAAGGGGTTTGTGAACTTTAATTAATTCCTCCTCGAGCAAAAGAGCCTCGTTCTCGTCCTTGGTTAAAATGCTCTGAATGAGAGCAATGCGTTCGCGCATTTCCTTTTTAAAGAAGGTGGCGTCGTTTTGAAGATGCGCCCTAACTCTTTTTTGGATGTTTTTTGCTTTGCCCACATAGATTACTTTCCCTTGTGCATCCTTAAGCAAATAGACTCCACAGCGTTCAGGCAATTGAAATACGGTTGAGGGATCAACCTCAAACCGGGCAAACTTCTCTATTTTCAAGTTTTAGCACCTCTTTAAGGAATTGACCAGTGTAAGATTTCGGATTTTCAGCTACTTCTTCCGGGGTTCCCTCTGCCACAATATATCCGCCTTTTTCTCCACCTTCGGGTCCCAGATCGATCAGGTAATCACAGGATTTGATAACATCGAGATTATGTTCAATCACCAAAACAGTATTACCTTTAGAGCGCAGTTCCATCAGCACCTTAAGTAGTTTCTCAACATCTGCAAAGTGAAGTCCTGTGGTTGGTTCATCAAGAAGATACATGGTTCTCCCGGTAGCCACTTTTCCAAGTTCTCTGGCCAGCTTTATTCTCTGGGCTTCTCCTCCAGAAAGTGTTGTCGCGGGTTGTCCCAGCTTAATGTATCCCAGACCCACCCTCTCTAAGAGTTCGAGTTTTCTCCTGATAGCCGGTATTCTTTCAAAAAAGCGCAGTGCTTCAGAAACACTCATGTCAAGAACTTCAGCAATGTTTTTACCTTTGAACTTTATATCCAGGGTTTCTCGAGCGTACCGTTTACCCTTACACTGATCACAAGTTACAAAGACATCAGGAAGAAAATGCATTTCAACTTTAATGACTCCATTGCCCTGACAATGTTCACAACGTCCTCCTTTCACGTTAAAGCTGAAGCGTCCTGCTTTATACCCCCTGGCTTTTGACTCGGGTAGTTTTGCAAAAAGATTTCGTATTTCAGTAAAAACCCCGGTATAGGTGGCCGGATTAGAACGAGGAGTTCTACCAATCGGTGATTGGTCAATTACGATAACCTTGTCGATGTTTTCGCTGCCCAGTATAGCCTCAAATTTTCCTGGTTCTACCTTAGAGTGGTAGAGCCTTTGAGCTAAAGCTTTATAGATGATTTCTTCCATGAGGGTACTTTTTCCAGAGCCAGACACTCCGGTAATGCCCACCAGAAGACCCAAAGGAATTCTCACATCAATATTTTTTAGATTATTCGCTCTTGCGCCTTTTATGAGCAACCAAGCGTCTTTTGGTTTTTCTCGGTGCGCAGGAACTGGTATTTCTCTTTTTTTGCTCAAGTACAGGCCAGTTAAGCTCTGGGGATTGTTCATTATTTCCTGAGGCGTGCCCAGAGCGGTAATCCTTCCACCTTCTTCACCTGCCCCCGGTCCTATATCAATAACGTAATCGGCACTTTTAATGGTTTCCTCATCGTGTTCCACCACCACTACTGTGTTACCCAGGTCACGAAGCTTCTTAAGGGTAGCAATGAGCTTCTGGTTATCTCGAGGATGAAGACCAATAGTGGGTTCATCCAGCACATAGAGCACACCTACCAGTCCAGAACCTATTTGAGTAGCCAGCCGTATCCGCTGGGATTCTCCCCCAGAAAGAGTCGAAGCAGGTCGATTCAGGGTCAGGTAATCCAGGCCTACTTCTTCTAGAAACGCCAGACGGGAGCGTATTTCCCTCAACAAGGGTTCGGCTATGGCTTCTTGGGTGCCAGAAAACCGCAAATCTGCAAAAAATCTTTTTAGCTCGCTGATGGTTAATCTGGAAAGGTCTCCTATGGAAAAACCTCTAATCTTCACTGCCAGACTTTCTTTGCGTAACCTATCTCCATTGCACTGGGGACAGGTTTTAGTTGCCATAAAAGAAGCTACTTCTTCTCTCTCCCACCAGTATTCAGAGTTTAACTTTCGTTCAAGAAAAGTGATAACTCCTTCAAATTCATCTTTACCATAGAATATGACCTTCCGCTCCTCTTCACTAAGTTTTTCAAGGGGTACATTGGTAGGTATTCCCATTCGTTCCAGCTGTTTTCTCAGCTTGTTTTGTAAATAAGAGCTTTCTTCTTCCCAGAGAACAATCGCTCCCTCTTGAATGCTTTTTGACCAATCAGGCGCTACCAGCCCAGGGTCGATAAAAGTAAGATACCCAATGCCCCCGCAAGCAGGGCAAGCTCCATAAGGATTATTGAAGGAAAACATGCGGGGAGTTATCTCTGGAAAGCTTATGCCACAGTTTGGGCAGGCAAAATGCTCGCTGAAAATCTCCTCGCTTTCTTCTCCATCATGGTAAACTTTTACCTTCATCAGTCCCTTGCCATACCTAAGCGCAATTTCTACTGAGTCAGCGATTCGGCGATGAGCGTCCTTCTCAATCAGCAAGCGATCTACGACCAAGTCTATTTCGTGCTTTTTGTTACGGTCCAGCTCTATGTTTTCCCAATCCTCAAGTTCCCGCATCTCGCCATCTACTATCACTCTTGCAAAACCGTTTTTAAGCAGGTCACTGAGTAACTTTCGGTATTCTCCTTTCCTACCTCTTACCAAAGGAGATAAAATCGCTATTCTGCTGCCTTCCGGTAATCGCATTATCTCGTCGGTGATTTGTTGAACAGTCTGAGAGGTTATACGCTTTCCACACTCTGGACAGAAAACTTCTCCACATCTTGCAAAAAGGACCCTCATGTAGTCATAAATTTCGGTCACTGTACCCACGGTGGAACGAGGATTATGCGAAGTTGCTTTCTGATTAATTGCTATGGTCGGAGAAAGACCTTCTATTGAGTCTACATCGGGCTTTTCCATCTTTTCCAAAAACTGGCGAGCGTAGGAAGAAAGTGATTCAAGGTAACGTCTCTGTCCTTCTGCATATAGTGTGTCAAAAGCCAGGGAAGACTTTCCAGAACCACTTAATCCCGTGATAACCACCAGCTGGTTGCGCGGTATGGTAACATTGATATTTTTTAAATTATGTTCCCGGGCTCCCTTAACTACGATATATTCAGATTTCATTTCCCGACACCTTTCGGAGATTATTTTTTGTCTTTTTAAGACGCATAATTTCATCTCGTAAAAGAGCAGCTTTTTCAAATTCAAGATTTTGAGCCGCTTTCCACATCTCCTGAGTGAGAAGCTCAATTCGTTTTTTAAGGCTGGTAGAGTCGGTTTTTTCAAGAATCTGCAGAGCAGCCTCTTCTTCTCTGGTCAATCCTACAACTTCCGGTATAAGGCTTTTAATCTCCTTTTGAATGCTTCTGGGTGTAATGCCATGCTTGCGATTGAATTCTTCCTGAATTTTTCTCCGACGCCTGGTCTCTTGCACAGCTCGCTCTATCGATTCAGTCATCTTATCAGCATACAGAATGGCTCTTCCTTCTACATTACGAGCTGCCCGACCAATAGTCTGGATTAAGGCAACCTCCGACCGTAAAAAACCCTCTTTGTCTGCGTCAAGAATGGCTACTAACCCCACTTCAGGGAGGTCAAGTCCCTCACGCAGCAAGTTCACTCCCACCAGCACATCAAATTTTCCCTCTCTCAGCTCTTTAATTATTCGTGCTCTTTCCAAAGTATCAACTTCTGAATGCAAATATTTTACCCGGATTCCTTCTTCATTTAAGTAGTCACAAAGGTTTTCTGCACCCTTCTTAGTAAGGGTGGTTACCAGTGTTCGGTTGCCCTTACGAATTTCAGAACGAATTTCTCCCAGTAGGTCTTCAACCTGGCCAGTCGCAGGTTTTACTTCCACCTGGGGATCCAGCAACCCTGTTGGGCGAATGAGCTGTTCAACAACCTGGTCACTGATTTCAAGTTCATAGTAGCTTGGAGTAGCGGATACAAAGAGACACTGGTTAATTTTGCTGGTGAATTCTTCAAAAGTCAAAGGCCGATTATCAAACGCAGAGGGAAGACGAAAGCCAAACTCCACCAAAGATTCCTTACGAGAACGGTCTCCTTCGTGCATTCCTTTGAGCTGAGGGACAGTAACGTGTGATTCATCGATTATAACTAGAAAGTCTTTGGGAAAATAGTCAAGAAGTGTGTAGGGCGGTTCGCCAGGATTCCTTCCGTCCAGGTGGCGAGAGTAGTTTTCGATTCCCGGGCAGTAGCCGGTTTCTCGAAGTAGTTCGAGGTCATAAAGAGTCCTGCGTTTTATCCTCTCTGCCTCAGTAATTCTGCCCTGGGAAAGAAAATACCGCACCCGTTCCTCCATCTCTTCTTCTATGTTTTTCAGCGCTTTTTCAAAAATGAGTTGATCGGCAAGGTAGTGTTTCGCCGGGTATATAAACACTTCGTCAAGTTTTTGAATAGTCTTACCGCTGACTGGATCAGTAACCTTTATGGTTTCCAGCTCTTCTCCCCAGAACTCAAAGCGGAGAGCCTTTTCGCTGTATGCCGGGAAAAGCTCGATAGTATCACCTTTAATTCTGAAAGTACCGTTTCTAAATTCAATCTCGTCGCGTTCGTAGAGGAGATCGACGAGTTTTTTAACAAAAGCGTCCCTCGAATAAGAGTTGCCTCTTTTAAGATGAAAAACTCTTTTCTGATATTCTGTTGGAGAACCAATTCCGTAAATACAGGACACAGAGGCCACTATGATTACGTCCCTTCTTTCCATGAGTGAACTGGTTGCCTTGAGGCGCATTCTGTCTATCTGCTCGTTGATGGAAGCATCTTTTTCAATGTACAGGTCGTATTCTGGTACATACGCTTCAGGCTGATAGTAATCGTAGTAACTCACAAAGTATTCAACAGCGTTTTCGGGGAAAAAAGTCCTCATTTCGCTGTACAGCTGGGCTGCCAGGGTTTTGTTGTGGGATATAATGAGTGTAGGCCTCCCCAAAGCTGCGATGACATTTGCCATGGTAAAAGTCTTTCCTGAACCCGTTACCCCAATCAGGGTCTGGTACTTATACCCTTTCTCAAAACCGGTTTTAATTTTCTGAATGGCTTGAGGTTGATCGCCACAGGGCTTGAATTGAGAAACTAACTTGAAAGTCCTCATAGGTTGCCTTGCTTCCTTTCTCATCTGAAGAAAAAACCAGTTTATTTTTTATCTATTCCCACTCAGTGGTTGCTTTTGCAACCCAAACGGATGTGAATAATTTCCATCAACCTTCGAACTTCGGGTTCCAACTCTTTCAGGCAACCATAATTATTTTCAATAATCAGGTTTGCTCTTTTCTCCAGACATCTCTGGAAAAACTGGCTTTGCACCAACCATTCTGCTTCGGAAGCGGACAAACCCCTTTTACGAAGTCTTTCTTTTTGCACTTCAGGATGTGCTCTAACAACCACAAGGTAATCCAGCATTCGGTAAAATCCACCTTCCCAAAGGGTAGCTCCATTAATAACAATCAGAGGGTAATTGCTTGATTGGGCAATAATCTTTCTCGTTTCTCGGTATATGAGGGGATGTGTTATCTGGTTAAGTAAAAGTAACATCTTTCGGCTCTTGAAGACTATCCTTCTCAACTTATGTCGGCAAAGGTTGCCCCTCGAGTCAAGAATTCCTGTTCCCCAAGTTTTAACAATCTCTTTCCAAATGGGACCCCCTTTTCGGGAAAGATTCTTGGCGACAGCATCCAGGTCAATAACTCTGGTTATTCGAGGGTCAAAGAACGAGCACAGAGTATTCTTGCCGGTGCAGCTACCACCACTGACACCAATAATCAAGGGTTTTTCAGGAGCTGTAGTATAACTCGACATACTTATCGATGGCCTTATCCCACGAAAAATCAGATTCCATAGCGTTTTTGATTATCAGCTTCCATAAATCTTTGTTGTGCCGGTAGATTTCAAAGGCCCTCTGTACGGTTTTCAGCAGTTCCTCGGTTTTATATTCGTAGAAATGAAAACCGGTATTAAGTCGCGGATTGAACGGGTAATCTACAATTGTGTCAGCAAGTCCTCCCACCTTCCTGGCCACGGGAATACTGCCGTAACGCATTGCAATGAGTTGACTTATTCCACAGGGTTCAAATCGCGACGGCATCACAAATATATCCGATGCGCCATAAGCCAAACGGGCCAGTTGTTCATCAAAACGTATTTCCACCCTCACATTGGAATACCTTTTTTCTAACTCCTTAAGTCCCATCTCGTAGATTTCCTCTCCTGTTCCCAAGAAAAACCAGAAAGCGGGGATTTGAAAGAAAGAGTCGGGCTGGGCAAGAATAAGTTCTGACCCTTTCTGTCTAACCAAGCGTGCAATCATGGTTAAAAGCGGTTTGCTTTCAAAATCGGTATCAACTTTCCAGTTAAAGAAATCCTTCAAAAAGTGCCTTTTGTTCTCCAGCTTACCTTCCAGATTGTTTGATGAAAACCCTTTCACCAGGGAGGAATCACTCTGGGGATTGTATTCTTCGATATCGATACCATTAACAATGCCGACGAATCTTTTTTTGCTGGCGAGAGCTCTTATTAGACCGTCCAGGCCTTCTCCAAACTCGGGAGAAGTGATTTCCTTAGCGTAAGTGGGGCTCACAGTGGTGACTATATCTGCAAAAATGAGGCCCGCCTTTAGGAGATTAAGGTTGCCATAATATTCGAGGTATTCATGGCTAAAGAAGTTGTAAGGCAGATTTAACAACCGGAGAAGATCGCTTTTGCCTATCCCCTGATAGGCAAGGTTGTGAATTGTGAAAATTGTCTTTGCCGGTTTGCCCCGGTAAGGAGGCCAGTAGATTTTGATGTAAGCGCAAAGCAAGGCGCTTTGCCAGTCATGGCAGTGAAGGATAAATTCTTCTTCCTGAGTACGCACCAGGTATTCAAAAATGGCTCTCGAGAAAAAGATGAACCGTTCTATATCATCCTGATACCCATAGATGTGTTCACGGTTGAAAAACCGGTCATTACAAACTGCAATCAAGCTCTGTTGAGGTCCCAGTTCCAACTGGTAAAAGCTTGCCTTGATGGGGGTTTCTCCAAACAGGAAATCCACATCTTTCTCCATTGCCTTCAAGGGGTAATCAAAAAGACCTGGATAGCCTGGAACAAAAAGACGAGTTTTTATTCCGCGTCTGGGAAGGTATTTAAACAAAGCTCCCACTACGTCACCCATTCCACCAGCTTTAGCATAAGGATATGCTTCTGGAGATACCAGAATTACCTCCATTACCGAACCTCCTCTACGGCTTC
>JARRBX010000018.1 GCA_029982245.1 Candidatus Atribacteria bacterium
GAAGCGAAGAAGAATCTCTCTCTTCTGAGAGACAGAAAATCCTTGACCTTCTCCCCAAAGAAATCCTGTCAAGCTATCAGGAAATAATTTCCAGCTCCGTTGAACCAGTAATCGTCGAGCTGAACCAGGGTATATGCGAGGGTTGCAACCTGCAAGTACCAACCATAGTCGCCAAACAGGTTCGCAAAAAAGAAATAGTACGGTGCCCCAACTGTGGAAGACTTCTTCTACCTAAACCCTAAAGACAAAGAAGTATTTGCCTTCACGGATGGTGCATCAAAAGGCAATCCCGGCGAAAGTTCCTATGCTTTTTGCATTTGTAATCCGCAGGGGAAAATCATTTTTGAAGAAGCTGGTTATCTGGGTCGTTCTACAAACAACGCTGCCGAATACTGGGGCTTAATAAAACTCCTCGAAAGGGCAAAGGCCTTAAAGCTTTCTCGCATAACGGTCTTCTCGGATAGTTTACTCCTGGTACAGCAAATTCAGGGAAAATACAGAGTAAGCTCACCTAATCTAAAACCCCTTTACCAGAAAGCACAACGACTCATCGCATGTTTCGACAGTTTCAAAATATTTCACATACCACGGGAACAAAATAAACACACGGATTCGCTTGCCTCGGGAATAATTGCAAATAAAATAAAGTTACCACAAGTGGGGAGGTAAACCGGGCAACCGCGGGAGGAAAAACCCTCCTGAGGAAAGTCCGAGCTCCATAGAGCAGGGTACTGGGTAACGCCCAGTGGGGGTAACCCCAGGAAAGTGCCACAGAGAACATACCGCCTCCACCTGGAGGCAAGGGTGAAAAGGTGGGGTAAGAGCCCACCGGACGTCGGGTGACCGGCGTGCCTGGCAAACCCTACCCGGAGCAAGGCCAAATAGGAAGGGATGAGGCTGCTCGCTGACCTTCGGGTTGGCCGCTTGAGGAAGCGGGTAACCGCTTCCCCAGATAGATGGTTGCCATTCCTTCCCTAAGGGGAAGGAATACAGAACTCGGCTTACAGGTTTACCTTCCCATTCCTTGTTATTTACTCTCTCCTGCGGATAGCAGAATGCAAAGCGATAGAAACAACAATAATGAGACCGTAAATAAGCTGCGTCCAGAACCCCGTCATACCCATTGCAATAATTCCTGCTTCCAGCATCCCAATAACCACAGCTCCAATAAAAGTGCCAAAAACTGTACCTATTCCGCCCTCCACAGGCGTTCCCCCTAAAAACACAGCAGCGATGGTTTTTAAGAGGTAACCCTGCCCAAGAGTAGGCCAGAAATAGAGAACTTCCAAGCTGGCCAAGATACCGGCAAAAGCCGAGAAAAGACCCATTTGAGTAAAGACAATTAGCTTAACTCTCTCTACATTAACGCCCATGACCCGGGCACTATGGGGATTATCTCCAACAAAATATATATGTGCTCCCAATTTGTGACGATTCAAAACAAACCAAATAATCACACCGATTACTACTGCCCACAAGGTTTGCATAGGAAATTTTCCCCCTACCCTGCCCACCAGAAGGTTGAAAAGAAAACTCCCTTTAGCAGGAACCAGGGTTTTACCCAGTCCACCACTCAGAACCTGCGTAAGACCTGCCCAGAAAAACTGGGTACCAATGGTAGTAACCAGAGAGGGTAATCCCAGCCCCACTATCAAAAGACCATTCAGAGCACCTGCTCCTAAACCCACCAAAAGAGATACCAGCAAGGCAATAATAAAACTTTGAGAAGCATGAAAAACCATGGTAAAAACAAATCCGCAAAATCCCATGATGGCGGGAAAAGAAAGATCCATCTCTCCACTGATGACTACCAGGGTCAAAGCAAGTGCCATAATCGCCGAAAAAGGCAGCGTAGACATAAAGGCAAGATAAATTTTTGAAGAGAGAAAAGTTTGAGGGCTGCCAATAATGAACAAAATTAGCACAGCAACCAGGACAGCTCCTGCTCCCAGTTGAGAACGATGCTCGTAAGTAAAGCTTCTATTCTTTCCCCTCGCCTCAAGCTGACGAGAAGTAGATTTTGCCATGCTCTTCCCCCCAATCCATTGATCAACTAGGAAACTACCTCGCTTAAAAGAAATGGCTCCCAAAAGTGGGAGCCATTTCTTTTAAGCACTTACTAAGGCATCAAATGTTGTAAGTCATTACCCTCGGTTCTCTCAGGAGGATGGTTCTCAGCTATATCACCATTAAGTTTACCGGTCCTTGCAACCAGGTAAAGGCGATTGACCAGTTCTTCGAGTGAGATGTCTTTTTTGAGAAATTCTCCCACTACTCTTCCCCGGTCCAGAATCACAATTCTATCTGCCACCGGGTAAACGTGGTAGATGTTGTGAGTGATGAAAATGGCTGATTTTCCTTGTTCTTTAATCTGCTGTACAAAGCCCAGCACTTTCTGGGTTTCAGAAAGAGAGAGACCAGTGGTGGGCTCATCCAGAATGATGAGATCGGCTTTAAAATAGAGGGCTCGAGCTATAGCCACACCCTGTTTTTCTCCTCCTGAAAGGGTACCAACTACCGAGTCCACACTCAACGCTGCAGAGGTAAATCCCATGTACTGACGCATAATGCGCTCAGTTTCTTCTTTTTCTTTTTTAATATCCACTACGCCAAGCTGGTTAACGATTTCTCTGCCCATGAAGATGTTTCTCCACAGGGTATGTTGTTCACAAAGAGCTCTTTCTTGAAATACGGTCTCAATTCCCAGATCTCGAGCTTTGGCTACTGAATAATTCTCCAGCTTCTGGCCCTTCCAGTAGATCTCTCCTGAATCCGGCCTGTGGACTCCAGTAAGAATTTTTATGAGGGTTGACTTACCAGCTCCGTTGTCACCAAGAAGTCCTACTATTTCATTGTAGCCCACGTGGAAGTTCACGTTACGTAAAACCTCCACGTGGCCAAAAGACTTGCAAATATTTACCATGGAAACCAGGTGAGAATTCTCAGCCAATTAACGGATTCCCTCCTCCACTAAAGGTGCAATTTCTTCAACGTTACCAGCATGAATTAAACCCGAACCGGTATCAATATGCAAACCTGAGAATTTATATTTTATACTCATGCAGAGCTGCAAAACAGGGAGATATCCTTGCAAGAACTGTTGTTGATCCAGAACCAAATCTGTATATCCACCGCGGATAGCCTCCAAAGTGGCTGGCGAAAGATCAAACCCAGCACCAACCACATCATCAGGTCCTAAGCCTGCCGCCCGGAAGAAAGTTTCCATGGTGGCAGTAAGAGCTCCGTGATCAGTCACTACCAGTTTTACGTCGGGATGCGAAGATACATAACCAGTGAACACGGGAACACCCAGCGGAGCTTCAGCATTTACTTCAGGAGAAATTTCAAGATAATCAACAACCAGTCCTTTCTCCTTCAACGCATCGATAACTCCCTTAGTCCGCAAACCTCGAGTAGGCTGCGAAAGTAATCCCCAAACCATAGCTCGATCTCCCTCTTTAAGACCAAACATTTCTACAGCACTTTTACCAAGCATATAACCAGATTCGTAAAGCTCTTGACCAACATAACCAAAACCGCGAGCCTTATACTTAGCTTCAGCCTTGGGAAGCGTGGTGTTCTGAGAAGTCACGATAATACCTTGTTCAAAGGCCTGGTCGATCAGGGGATCCAATGCATCGTCACCTGGGTGACCCATGATAGCTATACCATCTGGTTTAGAGGCAATAGCTTCTTTAAACTGATTCACCATCTTTTCGGGATCCCAATCGGAAAACACATACTCAACAGTACAACCCAGATCTTCCTCGGCTGCTTTGGCACCACGATACACAACACTTGCAAAAGGACCACCCGGAGGTCCACCACAGAAGAAACGAATTCTTATCCCTTCGAAGCGCTTTCCCTCTGCAAAAGCAGGGCTTCCTACCAACACTAAAAAGGTAACCAACAGCAGAATTCCTACTCCCAGAAGAATAACTTTTTTCATTATCTAAACCCTCCTTTCAAACTTTAACCAACTCTCAATCGAACACCAACAGACAACTCAACACCAAAACACGCTCAACATGCAGACATTGACTGTTTACCACCTTCGAAGAAATCCATCACCTCCCTTTAAACCTCAATGGGATACTTTCCCACTTTCTTAGCAGTCTCCAGAAAGGCAAAGAAATTCTCAAGTGGGGTATCCAGCTGTACATGGTGGGTAGGCGCTATGATAAAGCCCCCTCCTGGGGCCACTGTTCTCAGCCTCTCTACTACTTCGTTCCTTACCTCATCTGGAGTACCAAAAGGAAGCGTGTACTGCTCATCAATGGTTCCCCAAAAAGCAAGCCTTTTACCATATCTCCTTTTAAGATGCGCAGGGTCCATAGCCCGGGGCTGTACTGGATTGAGTACATCTATCCCAATTTCTACCAGTTCATCAATTATGGGATAAATGTTGCCGTCGCTGTGATAAGCAATTTTGAGGTTTGGATTGAGCTTCTTTAATTCCTGGCAAAGGGTTGCCATGCGAGGCTTCAGGTATTTACGCCACAGTTCTGGAGAGATCATCATTCCCTTTTGCGTACCCACATCATCTCCCAACCAGATGCCATCCACGCCTTCTTCAACCAGTTTCTTAGCCGCTACAAGGTGAAAATGGAACGGAATATCAAGGACCGCATTAGCTTTTTCTTCATCCAAAACCATGTCCATGAGTAATTTATCCATGCCCCTCAAATACCAAGCTCCTTCAAAGATAGTGCATACTGTTACTCCTAAAATGAAATACTCTTTACCAAATCTTTCCCTTATGCTGCGGAGGGGTATATAAAGTTCTTCTCGCCAGGGGTCAGGAGGCACATAGTGTCTAATTGCTGAATCTTCAGCAAGGGGATGCTCGACAATCTCTGTGTAATGACCACGTCCAAATGGTGTATCATAGGGAACACGCTTCCAGCGAATTCCCCACTCACAAACGTATTCCTCTTCATCACTTAAATAGTAAGAATTAGCTATTCCTACCGCATACTGAATGATGTCAAGCTCGAGAATTCCTTCCAGAAAATGCTCTTCTCCCCCATGGGGATTCACAGTAGAAGAAGGTTGCAATCCCAAGTATTGTTCCAACCGCAAAGCAAACTCGGGAGTAAAGCTGGCCTGAATAGGTACTCGGTCAGGTTCCTGATGAGAAAGAGCAATCAATACTCGTTCTTTGGGAAGCAAACTCATAACCTCCATTTACTAGCCTAAAGCCTCAAAAGAGGGAAATAATAAACACTCCCTGTTCCACAAAACAAGCTTAGAAAGTAACTTCTCAAAATCTTCCAGAGCAAAACCTTTCACGCTTTCCGGAAAAAGGGGAACTACTGGTAAATTGATTACCTCCACATCCAGAGAAAAATCCTCGGCAAGACATAGAGCCAAAAAAACAACTCCCAAAAACCCTTGCAAATATGGAAATTGATAAAGAGAACAGTTAATCAGATTTGCTTCCAGGAACGGTTTCCACTCTTCAGAAAGGTCATTACCGATGACCACCACTTCCTTCCTGGGTTTTACCTGTTGCAGAGCTCTACCAACTCCATAGTTACCAAAAGCAGTACTCATAAAAATACCAGCAATGCCTTCCTCATCAACCAGATATTTACCAGCTACTTCAAAAGCTTCTTCCTCGTCTTTTACCTCAACCACCCAGGAAGCATCGTAGGGTAAGTTATTTTCATTAATGAAATCGGTGAGACCCTGCCATCTCATAACATGAGAAGGAGCCTGCTTATTAGTGGTTACAGTGCAAATTCTGCCCTTCCTGCTACCCAGAAATAACCCAAAAAGTTTCCCTGCCATTCTTCCTGCAACATAGTAATCCTGACCAACATAGAAAAGCCTTTTGCTGAAAGGAGCATCCACGTTAAAGGTAGCAACTTTGATTCCCCTTATATGGAAAGCATTTATAAAATAATCGAGTTTAGTGAGATCCGAAGGCACTATCAGCAAGGCATCAAACTTTTGTTTTTCCAAAAGATTTTCCAGAATCAGATTCTGTTCAGATAGGTTGTGGCCTTTGGTACGATATACTTCGAATTCCATACCCAATTCTTTCAAAAAAGTAATTGCATCAAAGACCCCATTCTCTACAGCACTCCAAAAATAAGCATCCTGAGGGAAAAGAACAACCATCTTCTTGTCCAGCTTACGGTTATAAGACAGCGCTCTGGGGGCAAGGTACCCCAACTCCTTTGCTTTCTCGATAATCTTTTTGCGCAAATCTTTACTGATTCTTCCCTTTCCATTGAGGGCTCTGCTAACCGTAGCCAGAGAAATTCCCAGTTCAACAGCTATATCCTTGAGAGTGACTCTTTTAGACATCCGGCAAAATCCTTTTTTCAGGATTACTTTCGACAAAAATTTTTACTTTTAATCAGTGTAAGAAAACTTTGCACTAAAGTCAACCAGCTAAACTATAAATTTTGCGCATTCAATTAGTAGCAACTTTCCAAAAGCATCAAGGATCATCAATTTTTTGGGAATAGCTTTCCACTGCCTCTAAGCAGACATTTCAGATATAATTTACATAACTTGACCCATGTGCGGCGAAAAAACTGATATGCAACATCAAAGTAAACTAAAAACAAAAAAAAGAATTTTAACACTACTCTCAGATCTGGGCTTACTCAGTGTGAGCGCCATATGGGGCGCAACCTTTGTGACGATGAAAAATTTACTTGCTAATTTTCACGTTGCCGAAATACTTTTTGGAAGATTCCTTGTTGCAACTCTTTTCACACTTCTTCTGTTTTCGAAGTCAAAGTTTGAGCTTAAAAGCTTTCAAAGAGGGCTCTTGCCAGGCGTTTTTCTCTTCGCTGGCTACTTTTTTCAGTCCTGGGGGCTGGTTTTCACTACTCCCGCCCGGTCCGGATTCATAACGGGTCTCAGTGTTATTCTGGTGCCTTTTATCTCCTGGATAATCCTAAAAAGCAAACCCTCACTTCACGTTTACCTTGGAGTAGTCCTTTCAACTCTGGGACTATTTTTAATTCTCACCCCTCAAGAGCTGGCCACCAACCAGAGCGAATCCTGGTTGCGAGGAGATATCTTAACTCTGCTTGGAGCATCCGCTTACGCTTTACAAATAGTACTGGTCGAAAAATTCGCCAGCAAAGCAAACGGCCTTTCCATGGCGTTTGGGGAATTCAGCATCGTGACTGTCTTGAGTCTGAGCATCTTATCCAACACAACCACCGGCAGTATTACCACAATCTTTCTCGCGCAACCACTTGCGGTTATATTTTTGGGAATAGTTGCTACAGCAATGGCTTTTATTGTCCAAAAGATAGCCCAAAAGCACACACCCTCAACCCATGTGGCGCTTATTTTTGCTTCTGAGCCAGTATTTGCTGCTCTTTTTGCAAGTCTTCTCTGGGGAGAAAAGTTCACACCCCGCACTATAGCGGGGTGTGTATTAATACTGGGGGGCATTCTTAGTTGTGAGATGTCCAGAACATTTATTCACCGCTTTCAATCTCTTCAACCTTCAGGTCAAACTCAAGCCCTTCAGCGTAAAGGAGATCTATAATTTTTTGCAACAACGCCTGCTCTTCTCCCTTGCTCAAGAGCTGCCCTCTTCGCTTGAAATTGGTCAAAATCAACCTCATATTCCTTCCTCCTAAACACGAAGTTTCTGCAAGGCTCTATCAATGCGATCCATAGCTTCCGCAATGTTCTCAAGAGAATTGGAATAAGAAATCCTCAAATATCCTTCGCCAAAATCTCCAAAACAGGTACCCGGAAGAAGGGCCACTCCAGCTTCTTCAAGCAAATACTGCGACATTTCCTTAGAGCTCAAGCCAAAACTACGAATATTTGGGAAAAAGTAAAATGCCCCTTCAGGCTTAACAAAGCTTAAACCCTTAATATTCTGCAAGCGCTCTATCAGAAAGTCTCTCCTTCGTTTAAATTCAGAAACCATGGCCTTTACTGCCTTGTCACCACGAAGTAAGGCCTCCACTCCCGCCATTTGTGTAAAGGTGCAGGTGCAGGAATAAGAATTAGTAGCCAGCAAGGTTAGATACTCTGCCCATTCCTTGGGTAAAACAGCATATCCCAATCTCCAGCCAGTCATTGCAAAGCTTTTGGAAAAGGCATCAAGCACTACGGTTCGCTCCCGCATTCCAGGAAATTCCAGAATGCTAACATGCCTTCTGCCATAAACAATCTCACTGTAGACTTCATCAGTAAAAACCAACAGATCCTCTTCTTGCGCAATTCGGGCTATAGCTCCCATTTCCTCTTCGGTTAACACAGAACCAGTAGGATTATGAGGAGAATTTAAAACAATCATTTTTGTGCGGCCAGTAATCAATTTTCTCATTTCATCAGGGTTAACCCTAAACCCGTCTTCTTCCCTTAGCTTAAGGGGAACTGCTTTGGCACCAACAAAATCAATTATTGAACGATAGGCTGGAAAGCCCGGGTCTGGATAAATAACCTCGTCCCCTTCCTCAAGAAGCATCAAAAAACTCAAGAAAATCACTGGTTTTGCACCTGGCATGATAACAACTTCTTCAGGTGTTACTTCAATATTTCTGGTCCTCTTCATATACTCACATACCGCTTTTCTTAAATCTGCTATACCCGCTGAAGGGACGTAATAGGTGTGCCCTTCCTGTATAGCCTGAATAGCTGTCTGTTTAACATTGTAAGGAGTATCAAAGTCTGGTTGCCCAATTTCCAGGTGAATTATCTCTTTGCCCTGTTTCTCTAATTCGGTAACCTGAGCCAGGACTTCAAACGCTCCTTCCCCGCGAAGTTGAAAAACTCTATTAGCTATAAAAGCTTTAAGATTGCTTCCCTTTTTAATTTTTTCGATAACCTTCATCGTTATCACCTCTACCTGTTGGTAATACTTTAATGCATTACATCTGCTTTTTGCAATATTTTTTCGCTAAAAGAAACAAAATTTGTTGCCACTTCAGGCTTTGAGCAGAAGAGCCACAGTTTCAAAATGTGGGGTATGAGGAAAAAGGTCGATAAAGCAAATTTTCTTAAGCTGGTAACCACCCTCTCTAAAGAAAAGCACATCGCGGGCAAAGGTACCAATATTGCAGGAAACATAAACTATCAAAGGCACACCAAGTGTGACGACTTTTTTCACTGCTTTTTTATCAAGACCCGCACGAGGTGGATCCAGAATCACACAATCGAATTTCTGAGAAGAAAGGCCGCTAAGCATTTTTTCCACCCGTCCTGAAACACAGATGAAGTTATCCAGTCCATTTAACCAGGCATTGTGCTTGGCATCTTCAACTGCTTTAGGATTTTCTTCTACTCCCAACACACTCGATGCACTGTCGGCAAGGTAAAGACCGATTCCTCCACTTCCACAGTAAAGGTCAAGCACCTTTTGCCTGCGGTCCAACTGGGCGTATTCTTTTACCTTTTCATAAAGCAGATAACAGCCAGGGGAATTAACCTGGAAAAAGCTCTCAATGGACACCTTATAGCGTATTGAGCCAATGCGTTCGTAAAAAAAATCCCTGCCAAAAAGAAGCTGCTTTTTCTCAAATATTAAAGCACTCGCTGGTGCATTATTGATAATATGGACCAACCCCTGTACTGAAGGAACGAGAGACTTCAATTCTCGAATTAATTCTTCCGTTTTCGGAATCGCTCCCTCCCTGGATGCCAAACCAACGATGAATTCTGCTTCAGACTCAGAGCGGCGAATAAGCAAATTACGCAGAAAGCCTTCTTTTTTAACCGGATCATACCCGCTGAGCTGGTTACGAACCGCAAAGTCACGGAAAAAGCCCAGTAATTGAGCAATTTTCTCGTGGTTCATTAAATAACAAACTTTCAAATCAAGAACTTCCCAGTATCGTTTTTTGGGATGTAAACCCAGAGCAAGTTTTCCCTCTTGAGAAGGACCAAAGTTGAACTCCATCTTGTTCCGATAGCCAAACACTTTAGGCGAAGGGAAAAACCCTTCATAATCTATTTCTTCTCTGCTGATTTTACCTACCCGTTGCAAAGCGTCAAAAGCGCTTTTTTCCTTAAAAGCCAACTGTTGAGGGTAACTTAGAAATTGCAAACTACACCCCCCACATCCTTCTTCGAAATGGGGACAGATGGGTTCGACTCTACCTTCAGCAGGCTCAATCAGCTCTAAAAGTTCACCAAGCGCAAAGTTATTCTTTACCTTAACAATCTTCACGCGGCATACATCGCCAGGAATTACACCACCAACAAAAACCACAAACCCATTTTTCTTCAAAACCCCTTGACCCTCCGGGAGTGCAAAATCCACCACTTTTCCTTCAAATATTTCCCCTTTTGCAGGCTTCACTGTAAGCACCTCTTCTGCTTGAAAAGGTGATACATACCTATCCCAAAGGCCACAGAAACATTGAGAGAAGCAAGTTTACCTCCTGAAGGAATGAAAGCTAAAAAATCACATTGAGAACGAACCAGCTTTCGTATGCCCTTATCCTCTCCTCCCACCACCAGCGCCACCGGTACTTCCCGCACGTCAATATCCCAGAGAGGCTGGCCTTCCCCTACCTCCAGTCCAACCATAAAAACCCCTGCCTCTTTAAACTCTTTGATAACTCCCGCAAAATTATTAACTTGAACCACAGGTAGAACTTCAAACCCTCCTGCTGCTACTTTAAGCGCACCGGAACTAAGAGGAGCTGTCTGAGCTTTGCTAACAAGAACCCCTCTGGCTCCAAAAAAAGCAGCAGTGCGGACCAGAGCCCCCAGATTACGAGGGTCTTCAATTCTATCCAAAAAAGCAACAATGGCGCTTCTGTCGCCACTAACCTGCTCCAGTATATCCCTCCAGGTAAACTGTTCTTCCAGACGAGTCAACAAGAGAACTCCCTGATGAGCAACTTTGCCCTTCCCGAGCCAGCGCTCAAAAACCCTTTTATCTTCAACTATTTCAATTGCAATTCCCATTGCCTGAGCACGAGCCAGTATCTTCTTTACAGACTCACCCTGTGCCCCTTGATATAAAATCAGCTTCTCAAAGCTACGATGGGGATTATTAAGAGCCTGCAGAACCGCATGACGACCATAAATAATTTTTCCCATCAGGGCTCCTCCGGAGCGCTTTCATCGACACGATACCATCTTGTCCCAAGAGGCGTATCTTCAAGCACAAATCCCTTCTCCTTCAAAACCGCTCTTATCGCGTCAGCTTCCTGCCACTTCTTTTCCTTTCTCGCTTCCTCTCGTTTAGAAACCAATTCTATAACCTCTCTGTCCTCCTCATCCATTAAATTCAGAGGTATTATACCCAGTATTCTATCTACCGATTGCAGAAAAGCTTCCATCGAATTAAGGACGCCAACATCCCATTTCTTACGTGAAGGATGTAAATACTCATTGGCAAACCGCACAAACTCGCCAATAGTACCCAAGGCTTGTGGAGTATTGAAATCGTCGGCAAGAGCATTAAAAAAACGTATCTTAAAATCCTCAACTCGTAAAAGCACCTCTCTGTTTTCCTCCTGAGTGATACGATATTCATTTCTCTTGATAAAGAAGAAATTACGCAAAAAGTTCTTTATTCTATTAAGAAAACCCCTGGCATTATCAAGCGTAGTGTCATCCATGCTCAGGGGGCTACGATAATGAGCCCCAAAAAGAGCTATCCTGAGCACTTGGGGAGAATGTACTTTTAGGAGATCACGAACTTTAATTATATTGCCCAGCGACTTGGACATTTTCTGGCTCCCAATGGTCAAATACCCATTGTGCAAGAAATAACGAGCAAAGGGTTTGCCCGTAGCAGCTTCACTCTGGGCAATTTCATTCTCATGATGTGGAAACACCAAATCAGCTCCTCCAGCGTGAATATCCAGAGTAGGACCCAAATACTTCATCGACATGGCTGAACACTCTATGTGCCACCCGGGTCTTCCTCTCCCCCAGGGGCTTTCCCAGAAGGGTTCCCCGGGTTTTGCTGCTTTCCAGAGGACAAAATCCGCTGGGTTTCTTTTCCTATAACGTGCCTCCACCCTTGCTCCTTCTATAAGCTCATCCAGTTTCTTACCGGATAATTTTCCATACTCTGGGAAGCGGGAAACATCAAAAAGCACGTCTCCCTCTACAAGATAGGTAAACCCTTTTTCTTCGAGAATCCTGATTAGGTTGATAATCTCATCGATATGCTCGGTAGCTCGAGGATGATAGTCCCCTCTCTGGATTCCCAAAGCATCAGCATCTTTCCAGTATTCGTTTATAAAACGATCTGCAACTTCCATAAAAGAGACTTTCAGTTGATTGGCCTTGTTGATAATCTTGTCATCTACATCGGTAAAATTTTGCACAAAAACAACTTTATAACCCACTTCTCGTAAAAACCGTCTCAGGGAATCAAAAACCACAAAAACCCGGGCATTACCTATATGAATGTAGTCATATACAGTTGGACCACAAACATAAAATCCCACCCAGTCCTTATCGGAAAGGGTGAACTTTTCTTTGCTTCTGGAAAGGGTGTTAAAAAGACGTATCTCCAAACTCATCAAATCCTCCCCTGTCCACAGAGTTTTTCATATACCTTATCTCTACCAAGTGCGACCAATAAAGCATCCAACCCTGGACCCTCTTTGCAACCCATAAGCACCATACGCAGGGTCTGGAAAAACTTTTTAGCTGAAAATCCGCTCTCTTTTTGAATCTCTTTCAAGAGATTGCGCATTGCTTCTTCATTTTCCCAGCAATTTACAGGCAACCCAGGTAAGGCAGAACAAAAAAGTTTAACAATCTCCTTTTCCTCCCCATCTGTAACCGAAAACTTAAAAAACAGAATCTTCTGAATTCTTTCACCTACATCCCTTAATGTGTTTGCTTCTTCAGAGGCCAACTTCAAAATTTTAGCCATCCTAAGTGAACCACCAGCCTCTTTCTCCCAGCGCTCAATTTCCTCCGCCGAAAACAACTCCTTTAAACCAGTTTTTATTTCTTCAGTATCCATCATTCTGAGATAACTGGCATTTATCCAGATAAGCTTCTTAAAATCAAACACAGCGCTGGAGCGGGCAATTCTCTCCATAGAGAAAAGCCCCGGTAATTCCTGGTAAGGAACCAATTCGCAACCATCTGGAAAAGAATGGCCAAGCAGAAAGAGAAAGTTAAGAATCGCCTGTGGCAAGAAGCCCTGCTCACGAAGTTCACTGATATTTACACTTTTTCTCCTTTTGCTAAGCTTGGACCTGTTTTCATCCAGGATTATGGGAACATGAGCAAACTGAGGTGGTTCCCAATCCAAGAGCTGGTAAAGAAGCAACTGATAAGGGGTGTTGGGCAAATGTTCTTCTCCCCGGATAACATGGGTAATCTTCATCAAAGCATCATCAACTACACAGGCAAAATTATAAGTGGGCCATCCATCAGATCTCCAAACTATAAAGTCACCAATAGCTTCACTCTGAAACCTAACCTCACCCCTTATCAAATCTTGCAAAACGATACTTTTACCGTGTGGTACCCTAAAACGCCAGGAGGGAATTACACCAGAACGTTCCTTTTCTTTTCTTTCCTCTTCAGATAGATAAAAACATTTCCCTGAATAGCGAGGTGGTTTGCCCTGTCTAAGCAGAGACCTCCTCTCTGCTTCCAGTTCCTCCTTACTGCAGTAACAGGGATACAGGACGTTCCTGGCACGAAGCAGGTCAAAATACTTCTTGTAAAAATCCATACGCTCCGATTGTCGGTAGGGACCAAAAGAGGTGTTATTGATATCTGGACCCTCATCCCAGCTTATACCTAACCATTTCAAATCTCTAAGAATAGCTTCTTCGTAAGCTCTTTGAGAACGGTCGCGGTCGGTATCTTCGATGCGCAAAACAAAAATACCTTTGTTCTTCTTAGCAAAAGCCCAGTTAAAAGCAGCAGTCCTGGCACCGCCTATGTGGAGAACACCAGTTGGACTGGGTGCAAAACGGGTCCTTACTGTGCTGGCCAATTGACCACCTCCACTCTCACTTTCTCAATCCCATCTCGTAAAAGACCGATGGTCCTCGCTGCAATCATGGACAAATCAATAATCCTGTTTTTTCGTGCCGGACCACGATCGTTGACCCTTACCACAACTTGTTTGCCATTAGCAAGATTGGTAACCAGTAAGACGGTGTTAAAAGGGAACTCACGGTGCGCACAGGTAAATGCATAGGGATTAAATACTTCCCCCGAAGAAGTTGTTCTGTTCTTAAAACGGGGTCCATACCATGAAGCAAAGCCAGTAATAATCTTCCCGGTTGGATTATAGTAATAGCCCCTTAGGCGATAAAACTCCATTTGAAAATTATTAAGCCAAAGTGCTGCCAAATCCAAAGGATTAGAGTTATTAAGCCGGGCATCTTCCCTTGAAACTTCAAAAAGCTCCTCACCGTTGCAAAAGGCTTTCACCGACGCATTGCCAACCCGAAGATAAAAATCTGGTGGTTGGTCAAAAGTACTTCCCAGGATATGTTCCAGCCTCAGAGCCAGATTCTGTGCTCTCTCTTCAATACTCTTATAACTACCCGCTGAACGAACTCGCATTAGCAATCTACCATTAATCTTTATCGTAAAAAGATGCGAAGCTTTTCTTTCCCAGGCCACTGAAAAAGCATGCTGAGCGTTCGCTCTCACCACCCAGGCAAACCAAAAAAGCGAAAGTAGTGGTAATACAATTAATCCTCGCTTACCAGTAAGCTTACCGCATAGCAACTTATGGCCTCCCCCTTTCCCAATTCACCAATTCCTTCGTTGGTGGTAGCTTTAACGTTAAACCTGCTTGTATCAAGACCCAGCACCTCGGTTACCTTCTCACGAATGGAAGGGATAAACTTCTGTAAACGGGGTTTTTCAGCAATAAGCACAGTATCAACATTAACAATGTGCCAGCCAGCATTCTGAATTTTTCTACCCACTTCATAGAGCAGCTTTAGACTATAGACATCCTTAAACTGTGGATCTTCAGGGGGGAACCAAAACCCAATATCTGGAAGACCCGCGGCGCCCAGGAGACTGTCCATAACAGCATGACAAAGAACATCTCCGTCGGAGTGCCCAAGCAAGCCTTTTTCAAAAGGAATGTGTACTCCTCCCAAAATTAGCGCTCTCCCTTTTTCGAGGCGATGAATATCATAGCCAATCCCAACCCGCATCTGCATCAGCAAATCCTCTTTTCCCAGCGCAGTATTTCTTCTGCTCTTATGAAATCAAAAGGCGTAGTTATCTTAATGTTGTTTTCCGCACCCAGAACCAGAGCAACTTTCTTTCCCAATCTCTCAACCAAAGAAGAATCGTCGGTCCCATAAAACCCGTCCTGAAAGGCCTTCTCCATAGCCTCAAGAATGAGCGAAACCCTGAACACCTGAGGCGTTTGAGCACGCCATATTTTCTTGCGGTCCAGAGTTTTCTCTATAGTAGTTCCATCTTCTGAAAACTTTACAGTATCCACACAGGGAATTGCACAACACACAGCTTCGGTTTCTTGAACTCTTTCAGCACATCTTTCTATTATAGATTCAGTAACAAAAGGCCTTACCCCATCGTGGATAAATACGAAATCCTTTTTTCTCTCCCTCAACACTTCCAGCCCTCTATACACAGATTCTTGCCTGGTATCGCCGCCAAAGACATACTTCCGAAATTTCTTGAAACAAAATTGCTTCAATACTCTTTTAACAAAAATATCCTCATGGTCAGGGTGAATAACTACTACTATTTCCTGAATCAAAGGGGAACGCTCAAAAGCCTCAATAGTATGAGCAATTATCGGCTTATCAAGAAGAGGTAAATACTGTTTTGGAACGGCGACGTTCATTCTTTCTCCTTTACCCGCTGCAACAATAACTGCAAAGAACAAGGCTTTCACTCCAGGTTAGTTTTTAGAGGATGCCTTAGGGCGAACAAAAATCATTCTTCCTGCAGGAGTTTGCAAAACACTGGTTACCACAGTGTCAACCACACTATTTATGTACCTTTTGCCCCCCTCAACAACCACCATTGTCCCATCGTCCAGATACCCAACACCCTGATCTGCTTCCTTGCCTTCCCGAATGACCTGGACTTTTAATTCCTCACCAGGCAAAACGTAGGGCTTCAAGGCATTAGAAAGCTCATTAATATTGAGCACTTCAACACCCTCGAGTTCGGCAATCTTATTAAGGTTATAATCATTGGTAACCACCTTAGCACCCAGTACTTTAGCCAGTTTGACAAGCTTGGCGTCGACATCCCTAATTTCAGGAAAGTCCCGCTCAATAATCCTTACATTGACTCTTTTATCCTTGCGGATTTTGTTTAAAATATCCAGACCCCTTCTGCCCCGATTTCTCTTTAGAGGGTCCTGAGAATCTGCAATTTGTTGCAACTCTCGCAACACAAAGCGAGGTATGAGAAACTCGCCTTCCAGAAAACCAGTTTTACAGATATCAGCAATCCTGCCATCTACGATTACACTTGTATCCAGAATCTTGGCAGAAGTAGCTTGGCCACGCAACAGTTTCATGCGAGGTATGCCGGTAAAAACGGCTACAATGTCTTCCTTGCGAGAAAAAAACAAAGAAAATCCCAGCACACCGCAAATAGCAGTTACCACAAGAGGGAGATAGGGATTCTTAAAGGGTAAAAAAGACATGGGATAAGTTAGCAACACTCCAATTACAAGACCTGCAATCAAACCTACAAAGCCCACCAGGAAATCAATGGCCTGGAGTTTACTAAAAAATCCAAACACGTTCCATCTATCCTGTTCCAAAAAGGGAGTAAATATCTTTTTTACAACCAGACTTAAAACCCCCACCACTACAGACCATCCTAAAATTCTCCCCCAAATCAAGCCGCTTTCTGTTCCCGAAATCAAAATCCCTAAAATAAAGACAGCAAAAAAAACCACAACCACAGTAATAAGATCCCCTTTTGACAAACCGCCTCACTTCCTTTCCCATTAAGAAATAATTGAAAGGTAGGTGGTTCTGGTATTCAGCAACACCTCCTCGGACAATTATAACATCTCCTCAGTATATTCCGCATCACAGCAAGCCTTCCATTTTCAGGGCTTCATGGATACTCTTGTATCCGCTCAACTCCAAACTCCCTTTAAACTTATCACGAAGAACTCGCTCATTAGCAATAGCATAGTGGGAAATAACCGCCCTTCTAATTCCTCTCCGAGCAGCTTCTCGCAAGCGGTATTCAAGGAGAGGAATTGGCCTTATCTCGCCACTTAAGCCAACTTCACCAATAAAGACAACCTCTCTGGAAACTGGTTTCTCCAGTTTAGAAGAAGCCAAGCTAAAGCAGAGAGCCAAGTCGGTAGCAGTCTCATAGCTGCGAATACCTCCAACAACACTTGCATAGACATCACATTTGCTAAAACGTATTCGAGCCACCTTTTCCAAGATAGCTACAATGAGGAACAACCTTGCTGACTCTACACCCAGCGCTACTCTTCTTGGATAATCCAGATATGAATTATTTACCAGGGATTGAATCTCCACCATGAGAGGTCTCTTGCCCTCCACCAGAACGGTGCGGACACTACCCAAACCCTCCAAATCTGAAGGAGCCAGAAAAAGGTGGGAAGGGTCCTCAACATCTCTCAGGCCATCCTCGCCCATTTCTAAGATACCAACCTCCCAGGTAGGTCCAAAACGGTTTTTTATGCTCCTTAACAAGCGAAGAGCAAGGTGTGGGTCTCCTTCGAGATAGAGAACAACATCAACCAGGTGTTCCAAGGTTTTAGGTCCAGCTACCACACCTTCTTTAGTGACGTGCCCTACCATGAAAAAAGCCCTCTTTTCTTGCTTGGCAATATTCATAAACAGAGAGCTTAGTTCCTTTAAGACACTCACACTACCCGCAGCAGATGCCTGTTCAGCAAAACCTAAATTTTGGATAGAATCAACGACCACCAAATCCGGACCAATACGTGTTATTTCAGAAAAAATATCTTCTACACAGTTTGTGGAAAGAAGAAACAAATTTTGGTGAGCATCAATTTTCAATCTGGTTATACGGAGAAAAAGTTGAGCAACAGATTCCTCACTGCTTACATAAAGAACTCTTTTACCACGAGAAGCTATGCCGTGAGAAATCTTCAAAAGCAGAGTAGACTTCCCAATTCCTGGGTCACCACTTAAAAGAACCAGAGAGCCTTCAACAACCCCTCCCCCTAATACCCTATCAACTTCAGACAAACCCGTTTTGAAGCGTGGAGCTCCCTTAGTTACTTCGTGCGAAAGTTCCGAGAGGGAAACTGCTTGAGTGCGACTACGAAAAACCTCTTTAGTGCGGTTGTGAAGTTTTGTTTCCTGTTCTTTATGTAAAAAAGTATTCCACTCCCCACACTGGGGACACCTGCCCAGCCAACTGGGAGTGGAATACCCACATTGTGAACAAACATAACTCATTCCTAACCTCAGGATTGCAGGCTTAACTCCAGCGGCAAAACCTTTGTAAATCGCAGTTTGTCTTCTTCACAACTAACCAGAATCCTGTCTCCTTCTTTAAATACTCCTTTAAGAATAAGGTCCGAAAGCGGGTCTTCAATCAGTTTCTGAATGGCACGGCGTAATGGACGCGCTCCAAAGTTCGGATCGTAACCCTCGCGAGCAATTTTAGAGCGAGCTTCAGGAGTCAATTCAATCTCCATATTCTTTTCTTTCAATCGAGCCTCAGTCTCTTTCATTAAGATATCCACGATCTGCTCTATTTCATCTTGTTTCAAAGGTCTGAACACTATTACCTCGTCAATCCTGTTAAGGAATTCTGGAGGAAAGACCCTTTTAACCTCTTCCATAACCTTGTCTTTGATTTCCTGATAGCTAAGCCCTTCCTGTTTTTCACCAAAACCGATGCCCCTCTGCGATGCTATGAAACGAGCACCCAGATTAGAAGTCATTATTACAATGGTATTCTTAAAATCAACAGGCCTTCCTTGAGCATCGGTAAGTCTTCCTTCTTCCATGATTTGCAAGAGGATATTAAAAATCTCCGGGTTTGCCTTTTCTATCTCATCAAACAGGACAACGGAATAGGGACGACGACGTACCTTCTCAGTAAGTTGTCCTCCTTCTTCATATCCAACGTAACCTGGCGGTGAGCCAATCAACCTTGAAACGGTGAACTTTTCCATGTATTCTGACATATCAAGAGTTATCAGGGAGTCTTCCCTGCCGAAAAGGAACTCTGCTAAAGCTTTAGCCAGCTCTGTTTTGCCCACTCCCGAAGGTCCCAAGAAGAGGAAAGACCCAATAGGCCGACGAGGGTCTTTCAAGCCCGCTCGAGACCGCCGAACAGCTCTGCAAACCACCTTGACAGCCTCTTCCTGCCCTATAACCCTCTTGTGAATTTCTGCTTCCATATTCACCAATCTTTCTTTTTCTTCAGTAGCAAGCCTTACCACAGGTATACCAGTCCATACTGAAACCACTTCCGCTATGTCCTGTGCGAGAACCCGGGGTCTTAAAGCATCAATTTCTTCAAACCATTTTTCTTTCCGGCGATTGTATTCCTCCCTCAACCGTTCCTCCTCATCACGCAAACGAGCTGCTTCTTCAAAGTCCTGTTCACGAACCGCACATTCCTTGCTCTTGCGTACTTCATTTATTTTTTCCTCCAGTTCTTTAATGTCTTCAGGAAGCAGGGAAGTTCTTAGCCGAACCCGAGAGGAAGCTTCATCCATTACATCAATCGCCTTATCTGGCAAATAACGGTCCGCAATATATCGCTTAGAGAGTTTTACTGCTGCTTCAATGGCCTCATCGGTAATTTCCACCTTGTGATGTTCTTCGTAACGATCTTTTATACCCCTGAGAATGTCCAAGGTAACCTCAACTGAAGGTTCATCAACGTAAACCGGCTGAAACCTCCGCTCCAGAGCCGAATCTTTTTCAATGTACTTTCTGTATTCAACCAGCGTGGTTGCACCAATAGCCTGAAGCTCTCCCCGAGCAAGTGCTGGTTTAAGGATATTGGCAGCATCAATGGCTCCCTCTGCGGCTCCTGCTCCTACCAAAGTATGCACTTCATCTATG
>JARRBX010000019.1 GCA_029982245.1 Candidatus Atribacteria bacterium
TGGAACGAGGTAAGAAAAAGTTTGGAAAAGGGGTACTGGCAAAGCAACCTGTGCCAAAAGCATTACTGTTGCAGAAAGTCTTTTAAATACAAAAAAATCTTTTCTGCCAGGTCTCTTTTATCAAGAAGCGGAAGTTCCGCTTCTTTACCCTTGCGGTCTATTATCCAGGCCTTGTTGGTTAAAACCTCAAAACCAGATTTGTCTTTATCGACCAAATTGGCAACTATCAGATCAAGATTTTTTTCCTGCAGCTTCCTCCTACCCTCTTCAAGAGGGTTATCGGTCTCAGCGCAAAAACCCACCACTACTTGCTCAGGTCTTTTAGTTCTACTCACCATCGAAAGGATATCAGGGGTAGGGACTAATCGGAGTTCAAGCACCTCCTGCTGATGCTTCTTAATCTTTGAAAGCTTTTGCGTTTCGGGCCTGAAATCCGAAACCGCTGCACTCATAAACAGGAAGTCATAGCTCGGAAAAAGTTTTTGAGTCTTTTCCGTCAGTTGCAAAGCGGTGTCTATTTCCTCCCTCTCCACAGAAGCGGGAACACGAAGGTGAGTCTTGCCGCTAATCAAGGTAACCTCCGCACCCAGTGCTTTGGCCTGAGCAGCTAAGGAATAACCCATGATGCCGCTTGATGGATTAGAAATATAACGCACAGGGTCTATCCATTCACGTGTTGCTCCCGCAGTGACCAGTACTTTCTTTCCTGAGAGAAATTTGTCGCTGTATACAAAATAGAACATTTCTTCGATTATATTCTCTACTTCAGGTAGTCTACCTTCTCCTTCTTCCCCACAGGCCAGCTTTCCACTCTCTGGCAAAAGAACACCAATGTTCCGCTTCTTAAGCACATTCAGGTTTTCCTGTACGGCTGGGTTTCTCCACATTTTATGGTTCATAGCAGGTACAATGAGCAATTTCTGTGGTTCTACCAAACACAGAGTTGATAGCAAGTCGTCTCCAATACCACAAGCTATCTTAGCTATTATGTTAGCTGTAGCTGGTGCAACAAGGATCAGATCGTTTTTTCGAGCTAATTCTATATGCAGAATTTTTCCTTCGGCATTAAAAAGGTGGTCATAGACTTTTCTGCCTGTAAGAGCTTCAAAGGTGCTTTTGCCAACAAAATACTGGGCATTGTCCGTCATCACTACCTGAACGTTGGCTCCAGATTTTACCAGGTAGCTTACTAGATGCGCTATTTTGAATGCAGCGATACCTCCACAAATCCCAACCAGAATATTTTTATTCTTCCAGAGGTTGCTCGGGTGATAAATCATCTTCCTGGGGTTCGTAGAATTCAATTTTGTCCTCAACCACTTCCTGAATAGCTACAAAGATGGGCTTGTGAGGTTTGTTCAGCTCTACCAGGGGAGTGGCTCCTTCGCTTATTTGTTTTGCCCTTTTGGCAACAACGGTGGTCAATGTATATCTATCTCCAGTTTTTTCAAGCAGTTTATCTATGGGAATCATGGCTACTTTTCGCCTCCCCAAAAATGAGGTTTCCTTATCCTACACCGTTCAGCAATGATAATTGACAATAATTTGTTTACCGCTTCTTCAAGCTGGTCGTTAACTACCAGATAATCATAATCAGAAATGCACTGCATTTCAATACGTGCGTTGGTCATGCGAAGGAGTATTTCATCCTCGCGATCCGTATTCCGCTTTTTCAACCTTTCCTCCAAGGCCTTAAGTGAGGGAGGTGCTATAAAGATAAAAACCCCTCCCTTGAAATTTTTTTTGACCTGCTTCGCTCCTTGGACATCTATCTCCAAAATTACGTCTTCCCCTTTTTTCAGCCATTCCTCAATGGGTTTGCGAGGGGTTCCGTAGTAATTACCGTGCACTCTGGCCCATTCCAGGAACTCCCCTTGGCGTTTCATCGCTTCAAAAGTCGAAAGATCCACAAACAAATAGTCTACCCCATTGATTTCGCCTTCACGCGGAGGCCTGGTAGTACAGGAAATGGAGTATCGAAGCCCCGAACATCTTTTCATTACTTCTTTTCTAACCGTGCTTTTCCCCACCCCTGAGGGGCCCGAGATGACAAAAAGAATACCCGCCATTTTATTCTATGTTTTGAACCTGTTCCCGTAGTTTTTCAAGAGCTGTTTTGAGGTCAATAACCATTTCCGATATCCTCAAGTGAGCCGATTTAGCTCCAATGGTGTTCACCTCACGATGTATTTCTTGCAATACAAACTCCAGTTCCCTACCAACCGGACCTTCGGCATTAAGAAGGGAACGTATTCTTTCTACGTGGGCCTTTATGCGCGTTATTTCCTCGTTGATATCGCTTCGTTCAACGTAATATACCACTTCCTGGGCCAGAAGAGTTTCGTTTACAGGCAACTGTGGTAATAGTTCAGCAATTCGCTTGGATAGTTTCTGGCGAAAAAACTCAGTAACCTGGTCATTGTGTTTTTTTAGTTGTTCTGCAGCTTTGCTAATCTTTTCCAGGTGTTTCTCTATATCCTCTTTCATCTTTAGGCCTTCGCTCTCTCTTGACTCCAAAAAAGCTTGAATAGCTTTTTCAAAAATTGCCTGAAAAAGATCCCACTCCTCTTCCCAGCACTGATTCTCCTTGTTCAATTTGATTATTTCTCCCAAGTTAAGGATAAGCTCTATATGAGGGCTAAAGTTGAGCCCCAGTTCCTTGCAAAGAGTTTCAAGGGCATCGAGGTAGGAACGAGCAAGCCGGGGATTCACTTCAATGGTAAAGTTTTCCAGCCGAGGCTCAAAGTCAATGCGCAATTCAACCTTTCCCCTGGAAATGCGGGATTTTATAGACTGGTTGAGCAGTTCTTCCCAAACATAGAGCTCTCTCGGCATTCTAATGTTTATATCCAGAAAGCGGTGGTTGACACTTTTGATATGCACTCGGTAAGTGCCAAGTGTGCCCTCACCTTCGGCAAAGCCAAAACCGGTCATGCTTCTCATATGATGACTCCTTTACAAAACTGGATACTTGTCGCTATATTACTTGAAAAAGCTTAAAACTGTCAACGGATAGAAAAATGCAAACTCTGGAAGGATTGCCCCTGAGATTTTTGATTAAGGAATTAAAGACCACGATAACTGGAGCTCGCATACAGGATGTTTTGTTACTTCCTCAGAATGGTTTTGCTTTAAGGCTTTACACTCAAAACACATCCAGTGGTTACTTGGTTACTTATTTTCACCCCAACGTGAATGCCTTATTTTTCTCGAGTCAGTGTCCTGATAAGAAACTCAATCTGGTTAACCACTGGATACAAACTACCAAGAAAAACCTTGTAGGTGGTCATATCACGGAGATAGAACAGATTGGTTGGGACCGGGTGGTGAGATTGTTTATCAAAAATCCCAGTCTATGGGAAAGTGGCGAAAAACAGTATTACTTGATTTTTGAGCTAACCGGCAGAAATGCCAATTTGGTTCTTGCCGAAGCTGACTCACAGCGTATTTTAAGTGCTGCACGGTTCATCGGGCCAAAGGAAAGCGGTCTCAGGCATATACTTCCGGATCTTGTTTATTCCCTACCTCCTTATCCAGAAGGTAAGCTGGACCCTTTGCTTTTTTTGGAAAGCAAGGCTTTGGTTCCAGAAAATGAAGCAATGGTCGTTGATGGGCCAGGCTGGTTTATCAGGAATTTTGAAGGCGTAGGTTCTTTTCTTGGCAAATACCTGTGGCGTAAAATAGGAGACAGACCCACTTCACATCAAGAGATACAGAAAGTATGGGAAGAAGTCCTGCAACCCCTGTTTCAGGAAAACTACAAAGTTTATCTTTTCTTTGAAAAAGCACACCAAAGACCTCTGGGCATCTTCTGGAAAGAAGATGGGTATTCCGATGCCCAAACACTGGCATTTTCCACCTTCTCCGAGGCGGTGGAAGCTTATCTTCGTGCTTTGCACAACTGGCAAAAACAGTATGCGTTGAAAGAAAGTCGACTTAAGGAACTCCAAAAAGAGTTAGAAGCTATAAGGTGGGAGAAAGAAAAAATTGTTTCTTCTTTGCCCGATGAAGAAGAAATAGAAACAACGCGCCTTAAGGGAGAGCTCCTCAAATTGTGGCCAAATCTTGAAATTGTTAAGAGAGACGATGCGGGACTAATCGTTCGCAATATTTTTTCTCCCTCTCAAGAAGAGATTCACATCGCCTTGGATTCTGCGTTGAGTATTACCCAGAACATGCAGAATTACTTTCAACTTTACAGGAAGCTTTTGAAAAGGGCTACCATGGCAAAAAAGAAACTTGCCATACTTGAGAAAAGGGAATCAGAAATACTGGGCAAACTTGAAAGCCTCGCTGAAGATAGCACAAAAATAGCATATTATGAGCAAAGTGAGGGCGGAACCTCTTCCCCACGACGTTTTCCTCCAGGTATAACAGGCTACCGTACACCCCAAGGCAATTACATTTTGATAGGAAAGAACGCCAGAGCTAACCACCTTTTAATTAGCAAAGTGGCTTCCAGGAGAGACTTGTGGTTCCATGCTCGAGACATACCCGGTTCTCATGTAGTCTTGAAAATTGTAAACACCTCACAGAAATTGAGAGAAGATGTGGAACGTGCGGCCAAATTGGCAGCTTTTTATTCCAAAGGAAGAGCCGAGAGTAGCGTTCCAATAATCATGACTGAAGTAAGGTATTTACGATTTGCTCCCGGAAGCGATTTGGGCAAGGTTTTGTTTAGGAACGAAAAAACGCTTTTTGTACAGCCAGAATTTCCTCTGGGGTTGGAAGCTTTTTAAAGTGTTTAAGCAAGAACTCCTTCATATCCTCGGGAAGATCTGCGTAAAAAGCGAGTTTCTCACTTCGAGTAGGGTGTTCCAAACTCAGGGAAAAAGCATGAAGGGCTTGCCTTGGCATTTGCTGGGCACCCCAGGCGGTACCGTACCGCTTGTCCCCTACAATTGGATGACCGATGAAACTCAGGTGGACGCGTATTTGATGAGTACGGCCAGTTCGGGGACTAACTATAAGCAGTGAATAGTTTTCCCCGCTCAGGTAGGGTTTAATAAGCGTGTGAGCCTCTTTGCCCTGCTTAAAATTGACTTCCATCAAACAGGGATTCTTTCTGTTTCTGGAAATGGGTAAAGTCAGTTTAGCTGAGTTTTCTTCCCATTTCCCTTCAACAATGGCGAGATAAACTTTGTTGACTTTCCGTTTTCTGAATTCCTCTATCAGTTTGAGGTAGGCCACGTCTGATTTGGCAAAAACCATAACTCCAGAAGTTTCCTTATCAAGACGGTGCACAACACCTGGACGCAAGGGAGCTCCATACCGAGCCAACCCTACACCGTGATAAAGCAGTGCATTGACCAGGGTATTTTTTTCCAGAAGGCTCACCGGGTGGGTGGCTATGCCTGCTGGTTTGTTGATGACCAGGATATCCTCATCCTGATAAACTACTTCCAGGGGAAGAGGGAATGGCTCAAGTTCTAAAAACTGTTCTCCTTCCCAGGTAATTTCTATGACGTCTCCAGGATTCACTTTCTTACTGGTTTTCGTGATAGTGGTGCGATTTACTCTAACCTTGCCGTCTTTGATGAGTCTGGCAAGTAGAGAGCGAGATGCTTCGGGAAAGTTTCTTGCCAACCAGGCATCCAAGCGGGCCCCCGCTTCATCATAAACCAGAATCTTCTGCTTCTTCATCCTTTCCTCTGTAAAGAAAACCTAACAGGATAAGCCCCATTCCCAAAACGATCAGAACGTCGGCCAGGTTGAAAGTAGCCCAAAAAGGCGTATAGAAGAAATCAACAACATATCCCAGACGTAACCTATCGATAAGATTGCCCCAGGCTCCCGATATGTAGAAGCTCGCACCCCAGGTAAAGAGGCGCTGATTTTTGGGATTTCCTGCCTTATCCAGTGCAAAAAAGAGAAAAAATACGACAGTTACAGCAACCGTAATGACGAGAAGTTGGGGTGTACTCAAAATCTTTATTCCAAAGGCACTACCCGGGTTGTGCCGTAAGCGCAGCTCAAAAAAACCCCTTATCAAGGGATAGGGAAGGCTAATGAAATTCTGTATGCACCATTTCGACACCTGGTCGGTGGCAATGCCCAGAGTGACAATCACGATGATAATCAGCCACTTCCGGCCCATTTCACTTTTTTTCCTGAAAATCCTCGAGAGAAAAACGGACAACTTCCCCAATTGAGTCCTGCGATGCATTGGAGTCAAGAGGTAGAGAAATTTCTGGTAGTTCTTTCTCATACTGGTTCAAGCTCTCCAGGAAAGTTTGCAAAAGAGCCTTAAAGCGCAATTGGAACTGCCGATACTGCTCCAGTAACTTCCGATACTCAAGCTCCAATCTGTATTTCTTTCTTTCCGCTTCGCCGAGAAGATTCTGGGCTTTCAGGCGAGCTTCAGTAACAATCATCTGAGCTTCCTTCTGGAGCAAATCTTTCTCGGCTTCAATTTGTTTTTTCAATTCTTCCTGTTTGGCTTTTAGTCTCTGGATTTCTGTTTCCTGTTGATGAAGTTTTTGTTTCAGAAACTCATTTTCTTGAGTCAATTTAGCTTGTTGATTGAGCAGTTCCTGAAAATAGCTGGCTATCTCTTCCAGAAACTCGTCTACTTCCTCTCTGTTATAACCTCGAAAGGCGGTTCCAAATTCTATCTGCAAAAGGTCTTCAGGTTGTAAAGACATCTGACTCACTCCTCAGAGGTTAAACCTTTAGCTCGATTAAATGATACCTCAAGAGCTTTCATAACCGTACTCTTTAGCTTGCCCTCTTCGAGAGCATGCAGCCCAAAGATAGTGGTACCTGCTGGAGAAGCAACTCGACTCCGGAATTCTCCAGGATGGAGGGCTTTTTTCTTCAAAAGTAGTGCTGAGCCCAATACTGTCTGAATAGCAACTTTGAGGCTTTTCTCCCAGGGTATTCCCAGCTTCACTCCTCCGTCCATCATTGCTTCTATGAAGAGTGCTACAAAAGCAGGACCACTCCCACTTAAAGCAGTAAGAGAATCAATTTCGGCTTCCTGAACTTCAAAAACCCATCCCAGCGATGCCAGAAGGAACAGTAAGTCTTCTCGGTGTTCTTGGGGAACAGTATCCGAAAACACTACCGGGATCACCGCTTCTCCAACTTCAACGCAAAGATTGGGCATTATGCGTACGTATCCTTGCGCTCCAGGTAACGCCTCGCTAACTTTGCTTATGCTGGTTCCTGCCAGAAGAGAAACGATGGTGCTTCCAACCAGGTTCTCAAGGAGTGGGGTCACTGAAGGCAAGTCTTTGGGCTTGACTGCCAGAAATATGAAATGGTACTGTTTGCCATCAAACGGGGGTTTGGCGGTTTTCAGGTCGAAGCGCTGGGCCAGTACCTCTGCCCTGGAAGATATTTTATCAAAAAGGTGGAACTCCATTTTTCTGTGCCAACCGTCTTGGCACAAACCCTCCACCAAAGCACTACCCATATTTCCGCAACCTATAAACAAGACTTTCTGAGTAAACTGCTTCACTTAAGGGTACTCCTTTCTCCAAAGATTGCCCTTCCCAAACGTATCATAGTTGCACCTTCTTCTATGGCAATTTCGAAATCCTCGCTCATGCCCATAGAAAGTTCGCGCAGGTAAACGCCAGGTATTTTCAGCGCGTTAATTTCCTCCTTCAATTCCCAGAGCTTGCGAAAGACCCGACGTGTTTCTCGCTCATCCACTGGGTAAGGCCCTATAGTCATCAAGCCCCGAACATCCAGTTCTGGATATCTGGCTGCTCTTTCTATAAGAGGAACAAGCCCTTGCTCATCAACCCCACCTTGCGTCTCCTTACCGGTAAGGTTTACCTGAATCAGCACTGGGAGGCGACTCTCAATGTTCAGCTTAACTGCTTGAGCATGTATTGCTTCTACCAGCTTTATTCTATCAAGAGAATGGAGATAATGAAAGTGTAATAGCATCTGTTTCACCTTGTTGGTTTGAAGCTGCCCCACGAAATGGAACTCGAGCCCCTGATGAGGCAAAAGAGGTATTTTCTCGAGTGCTTCTTGAATCCGGTTTTCTCCTATCCGTACTATACCACATTCAACCGCTTTCAGTATCCTCTCCGGGCTTTGGCCTTTAGTAACAGCAACAATCTTTATCTCGCTTTCGTCCCGACCCACCTTATGACAGATTTTGGAAATTTTGCTAAAGATCTTTTCCAGGTTTTCTTTTACAGATGATGGGTTCAAACTGGTTCACCTCCATCTCCGGTGGGGTTGACACAAAACCCGGGGATTAATATCCCAGATGTGGGCTGCGGAAAAGAAAAAGTGACTGTTTGCCAGGGCTTGAATCCCTCTTTCCAGGGATTGCGAGCCCATTCTCTTATATCTCTCCGCAGTTCCTTGAGCAAATCACGCCAGTGACCCAAAGAAAAGGGATGACTGTAATTGAGCAACTGGGGTAACTTTTCAGCGAGCTTTCGGTCTCCTCTTGACAAAATAAGCTGCACCAGAGAAAGCCTCGGACTCTCTCCAGCAAAGTTTATTTTCAACTGTTGCAAGCCTTTTTGGAAAGCTTCGCCTTCTTCTAACCACTTCTCGAGGTCTGGAATTTCCAAATCTTCAAAGTGGGTATGGGGTTTGGGCACCAGGAAACTATAGGAAACCGAAAGTAACTCTTTCCTTCCGGTGACGCCAATGATGGTACGTAAAAAGTCAAGGTGTTTCTGGGGAGAAAGTACTGGATGTCCTAAAAGAAAATACAATTTTACTTTAAATTTTTTCTCCAGAAGTTCTCTTATCAGGTCCAGCCACTCTTGGTCCTTTAGGTTTTTGCCCAGAAAGCGCCTACCTTCCTCGTCCCCGCACTCCGGAGCGAGGGTAATGGTTTCATGCTGAAGGGAGGCAAGCAAAGTAAGTAATTCCTTTTTCTTGTAAAGCATCAAGGCACTGAGAGATGAAGTGGTTACCCTGGCCTTCTTTTGAAGAAGAAAACTTAGGATCTCTTCAATCTGAGGATGTCCAAGGATGTCCGAACCGACCAAACCTATTTTGTGGGTGAATTGAAGTCCATATTCGAAACTCTGCTTAATTCGGTCTAAGTTTCTGTATCGTACCGGAGCATAAACCTTGCTTACGGCACAAAATTTGCAGGCATATTTACATCCCCTGCTTATTTCCACCAGAAACGTGTTTTTGAAGTAACCGCAAGGAGCATAGATAAAGCTGTGTGCCCCGAAAGCGTCAATATCAGTTCTCTGGGCCACTACGGGCAAGGAAGAAACTCCATTTTTTAGGCTGAAATCCACTATGAAATCTCCTTTGTACACCGGTTCGACAAATTCAGGCACGTACACTCCAGGCAACTGAGCCAGCCGTAACTTGGTTTCTTTTCTGTCTTCGGAGTTTGAGAAAGAGTTCCCCAAACTTTCAAGAACCCTGGGGAAAACTTCTTCGGCTTCTCCCACAATTAGGAAATCCGCAAAGGGAGCAAAAATTTCCGGATTCAGAGAAGCTGCTACTCCACCAAAAACAACCCATGGGTCACGATCGGTTCTCTCTCGAAAAAAGAGAGGAATACCTGAAGCTTGAAGCATCTCTATCGCCTTAAGCAGGTCTGTTTCGAAAGGGACCGAAAACCCCACCAGGTTAAAGTTGGTCAAGGGTATTCCTTTTTCCAGAGAACGGGGTAAAGTTTCCGGAAATGCTCGCTCCACTCTCCACTCAGGCACCCGATAAGCGGTATAGAGCAGGGCCTGAAAACCCAGATTGGCCATGCCCAGAGAATAGCCCCCCGGAAAACAGAGAACGAAGGAAAAAGCTCCACCCTTGGAACCAAGCCTGATACCCAGTTCTTTTTCGGTGTAGGAAGTGAGCCTTTCCTTCTTATCTCCTTTGGCCCGAGGCATGTGCTACTCTAACTTTGCTTTCGCCAGAAGGCTGGTATATCAAGGTCATCTGGTGAAAAGGTGGCAGCGTCGTCTTTTTCTTTCTTATCGCTTTTCTCTTTTTGCTGGTCAAAGCCAGTAGCAATAACCGTAACTCTCACTTCATCTCTTATTCTTTCATCGATTACTGCTCCAAAGATTATGTGTGCATCATTGGAGGCTGCCTTGGTAATGATATCGGCTGCCTGCTTTACTTCAAATAAACCCAGATTGGCTCCTCCAGTAATGTTGAAAAGAATACCCCTTGCTCCCTCAAAAGAAGACTCGAGCAAAGGACTGCGAACGGCATTCTGAGCCGCTTCCTTAGCTCTGCCTTCACCAGTTCCTCTGCCAATACCCATCAGGGAAGTTCCTGCATTACTCATAATCTCTTTTACATCAGCAAAGTCGAGATTGATCAAACCCGGCGTATTGATTAAGTCGGAAATACTCTTTACTCCCTGCAGGAGCACTTCATCGACCATCTGAAACGCTTCAACCACTGAAGTCGAGTGGTCCGCTATCTCCAGAAGTTTATCATTGGGAATGACAATGAGCGCATCAACTACCTTTCTCAGGTTTTCTATTCCTTCCTTAGCCTGACGGTTTCTTTTCCCTCCTTCGAAGGCGAAAGGTTTAGTAACCACTGCCACA
Source organism: Candidatus Atribacteria bacterium (assembly GCA_029982245.1). GTDB lineage: Bacteria > Atribacterota > Atribacteria > Atribacterales > Thermatribacteraceae > Thermatribacter > Thermatribacter velox. Next base: position 10,506 of record JARRBX010000019.1, read on the forward strand.
GTAAGAATGCCCAGCTCCTTAGCTATAGAAGCCACCACTGGTGAAGCGCCGGTACCAGTACCTCCTCCCATTCCTGCAGTGATAAACACCATATCTGCTTCTTCAAGAAGTTCGTATATTTGCTCTCTATCTTCTTCGGCAGCTTTTCTGCCGATTTCCGGATTAGCTCCAGCTCCAAGACCTCGAGTCAGCTTTTTACCTATTTGTAACTTGGTTTCAGCAAGAGAACGGCTCAAAACCTGAGCATCGGTGTTCATAGCCACAAAATGGACACCTTCAAGACCCGCTTCAATCATGCGGTTAATTGCGTTGCCACCACCACCACCAATACCAATGACTTTTATCTTCACGTCACTACTGTCTTTCATTCTTCTATTTTTTGTACTGGCCATAAGACTGTCCTCCACTCTATTCCAGCATAAAATAATCTTTTAACTGCCGAAGAAAGTTTTTACCTTGATTTGCCTGACGGTGGAAGAAAAACCTCGTGCTATCCTGAGAAGAACCTAAAAACGTTCCCAGCTGTAAAAGACCACAAGCAGCAGCAAACATGGGATGGGAAAGAGTTTGCACCATACCATCAAGATTTGTGTTTTCCGGCACACCGATCCGAGTAGGCAATCCAGTAACCGCACTAAGGAGGTCGCTAAAGCCTTCCAGGGCTGCTGCACCCCCTGTAATGACCAATCCTCCTTTCAGAGAACGGTAAAGGCCCGATTTACGAATCTCTCTTGCCAAGAAAGTTCCAATCTCCCTGGCTCTGGCCTCTATTATCTGACACATAAGTTTTCTGCTTATAGATTGAAGAGAGGAACTTCCCAGATCTCTTACTTCAATAGTGTCCTCTTCACTCAAGTGGTGGCTGAAAGCGCAACCATGTTGCACCTTGATAGTTTCAGCTTCTTCTTTAGTAGTCCTCAGGCCAATCGCCAGGTCCGAAGTAATGTGTTCTCCTCCCAGCGGTATCACTGCAGAATATCTGACCACGTCCCTGTGGAAGATTACTACATCAGTGGTGCCTCCTCCAATGTCTGCAAGCACGACGCCCATTTCTCGCTCAAGCGGTGTGAGGACAGAAACAGCAGAAGCCAGAGGTTGAAACACCAGTTCAGAAACTTCCACGCCTGCTTCCTGGAAGCTCTTCAAAAGGTTATGATACTGGGTATCCATAATGCTTATCAAATGAACGTATGCTTTAAGCCTGGTGCCAATCATTCCCTGGGGATTGGTAATTCCCTTTTGCTCGTCAAGCTGATAAGCCTGAGGAAGCAAATGGATGACCTTTTTCCCTGTAAGGTCAACTTGAGCTTTTGCCCCCTGGATAACCTTTTCTACTTCTTTTAGAGTTACCTCTTTGCCAGTTCTACTCAGCAGAATTTCGTTTTCTACATTAACCGAACTCCAATAACTGCCAGCAGAGCTGACCAGGAAAATCTGCGGCTCCTCCTGCGCGATTTCCTTTGCCAAGAAAATCGCTTCATTGATTGCCCGAGAGGCTTTTTTAATGTCGATAATATTCCCCTTGCTAATGCCTTTAGCGCTGCTTAATCCTATACCCAGTATTTCTATGCCCTCCTGTTTTTTCTTGCCAATGAGAGCACAGATTTTAGTCGTTCCCACATCTATAGCTCCGATTATCTGATTGCTCCTGTCTTTAAGGTTCCAGATTTTCATTTCTCTCCACCAGAAGGAATAACAAAAATTTCTTCACCAGTGCGTATATCAAAACCTCCAACCTGGATGGCTTGAATCACGGCATCTTTGAGAACAGCTTCAAGAACCAGAGCTTTTTGCTCTAAATTGCTGGCACTCTCGCATTTAATAAATATACCATTTTGAAGTTTTAAAATAAACAATTTCTCATTTATAGCCTCGACTTCTGCAAGGGGGGACTGAAACTTTTCCCGCCAGACCCTCACCAGCGCCAAGGATTCTTGAAGTAAAATATCTTCGAGTCTGGGAAGGCGAACCAGGGGTTTCAGCGATTGCTCGCCTTCGGAGCAGGGAATTTCTTGCCCCTGCTCATCTACACAAAAAGATTGATTTCCAACTACAACCAGAGCAAAAGGTTCTCTTAGCTGCACAATTATTTTCAGTGTGTCAGGCAGTACTTTCTCCACGCGAGCTTCTTTCACCATGGGAAGCAACTCAAGCTTCCTCTGGATTTCCCAACCCTTTACACGAAAGATGTTTATCCCGCTTGGCATGTCAAGAGCATCTATTATAGTTGCTGGATTCTCTACGCCAATTATCTCAAGATGCTTAACTCTGAAAACAGCGCTCCTGAAAAACATGCTGAAACCGAAAAAGGCAACCAGTCCTATAAGGAGGTAAAAAAAAAGATATCCCTGAAAACGGAAAACCTATCTTTCATTGTTAATCCCATAACTCCACTTCTCTTTCCAAGAATAAATTTTCGCGCAAGTATATTTCTTTCTGCACCCATTCTATAAGATACCGTATCTGAGAGGCGGTTGCCCCTCCCAGATTGACCACAAAATTAGCGTGTTTTCTGGATATCTGGGCCCAACCGAGTCTGAGACCCTTGAGGCCGTGTTTTTCTATCAGCAAAGCTGCGTAACCATTGCGGGGATTTTTAAAAACACTTCCTGCGGAGGGAAACTCAATAGGTTGAGTTTCCTTCCGTTTCAGAAAGTAAGTACGAATCCTATCTTTAATTGCCTCCCGTTCTCCCGGACTTAAATTTAGGACAACTCCAGCTATTATGGCTTTACCCTGCAAAGAACAGTAGCGGTAACCAAAATCAACTTCTTCTCTGTTGACTTTCAGCACTTCACCGTCTCTATTAACTATCACTAAGCTATCCAGAAGCTCTGCTACCTCCCGCCCAAAACACCCTGCATTGTTGATAATTGCCCCTCCTACAGTACCTGGAATGCCAACTAGAAACTCGCTACCCGTCAGGCTTTCTCTAATGGAAAAATTTATCAATTGCTTAAGGAGCACTCCCCCTCCACACTCTACAAAAGATGATGCACTTCTTTTAATGCCAGTGAACTCACCATCAAGTTTGATTATTACACCATTAAATCCCTGGTCTCTCGGTAAGATGTTTGAACCATTACCAATCACTCTCCAGGAAAGCTCCTCTTCGTTTAACAACCGTAGGCAACGAACTAACTGGGACAGATTGGCAGGTTTAATAATAGCAAGCGCCTTACCTCCAACTTTCCAGGTGGTGTAGTGTGCAAGCAAGGGATTTTCAATTATTTCCACCTGATTTCTTCTTAGCTCTCGAGCAACATTTTGCCACTTTCTCTGCACATGGCAATAGCTATCTTCCATACGTCTCCTGCTCCCATGGTAATAAGGATGTCGCCGGGTTTTATGATTTTCAAGCAGTACTCGGTAACTTCCTGAAAGTCTTCAACCAGTCGGACTTCGGAATATCCTGCCTCAAGCAGTTCTCGCAAAATAAGCTCGGAAGAAACCCCCTCTATAGGAGCCTCTCCAGCAGGGTAAATCGGCAACAAAACAACCTGGTGTGTATTCTGAAGGACTTGAGCCATTCTCTTATAGAGCCTTCTGGTTCTTGTGAAACGGTGAGGCTGGAAAACCACTATCACCCTACCTTGAGCCTGCTCCATGGCAGTTTTGATGACTACCTCCATTTCAGTAGGGTGATGCGCGTAATCATCCAGAATCGTGGCGCCATCTATTTCTCCAACTTTCTGAAAACGCCTTTTTACGCCTTTGAAAGAAGCAAGCGCTTCCTTGATGAATCTGGTGTCTATACCGAGTTGTAGGGTAGTCGCAATGCAGGCCAAAGAATTGCTGACGTTATGCAACCCGGGAATGTTCAGAACGAATTTTCCTATCACTCCAGAAGGACTTTTCACCTGAAAGCGAAACCCGCAAGAAGTTTTTTCCAGAATTTGAGCCTGGAACTCAACGTCGTTACTTGTCAGGCCATACCTAAAAATTTTGGTATCGAATATCTCTTGCGCAAGTATTTCCCGAATTTCAGGGCGGTCTCCGCATACTACTGCAAAACCACTGCGTTCTACCCTTTTCAAAAAACCAACGAAGGCTTGGCGTGTTTTTTCAAAGCTTCCGTAATAATCTATGTGGTCGTCTTCTATGTTAGTTACCACCCCACAGAAAGGTTTCAAATAAAGGAAAGACCCATCACTTTCGTCAGTTTCGGTCACGAAAAAGTCACCGTTGCCACTTTTGGCATTGCCTCCTATATCTTCGAGTTCGCCTCCTATAACTACCGTGGGATCCAAATTTGACCATTCCAGCACCATAGAAATCATGGAAGTTGTGGTGGTTTTACCATGAGTTCCAGCAATAGCAATGCTTTTCTTCTTGCTGCATAGCTGAGCAAGCAAATTTCCACGATGGATAACTGGAAGATTTAGCCTCCGTGCTTCTTTTAGTTCCTCGTTATCATTAGGAATTGCTGAAGAAACCACTATCGCTTCCTGCTGGTTTATTCTCTCTTTAGAATGCCCTATAAAAACCTGTATTCCTTTCTTTCTCAGGCGATTAATAGCTTCATTTTCCACTATATCCGAACCACTGACCTGGTATCCCATCTCATGAGCTATGAAGGCCAGAGCACTCATTCCCGTACCACCAATGCCTATGAAATAAAGGTTTTTAGGCAATTTCGTAAACGCACTTACCAGTTCATTCAAAACTTTTTCCTCCTTTTAAATCTTCAACAATTATCTCAGCAATGATTCTTGCAGCTTTTTCCAGACTCGGGTTGATCGTTTTTACGTCCAGGTCTTCCCGGCGTTGCTTCGTATTCTCTTTGCTTGACTGATATAGCTTTTTAATAGCCTCTTTCAAAGAATTGGGAGTAAGTTCTTCTTCCTGAATTATTTCAACTTTTTGCTTTTTTTGCAACCACAGCGCATTGTAGTATTGATGATTTTCGGCTGCCTCTTTCAGAGGAACCAGGATACTCGGGATGCCAAACCAGAGCAATTCGAAAATTGTGCTGGCACCAGATCTGCATATGACCAGATCAGAAGCAGCGTAAAGAATGCCGGGCGAATTTGAAAATGGAATCGGCCGGTAACGCTCTGAAGAGGTAATTTTACAAGCAGTGGCAAAGTCTCGGTTGCCGGTAATATGGAGGATTTGAAATGATTCACGAACCAACTCGTCGAGTATTTTCCACAAAGTAGTGTTTATTATTTCCGCTCCCAGACTACCTCCCATTACTAAAATAGTAGGGTTGTCGGGCTTCAGGGCTAACTTTTCACGTGCTTCAGTTTTACGATTCTTCCAGCACAGCAAGTCTTTTCGCAGGGGATTTCCAGTAACAACTACTTTTTCCTGTGGAAAGTGAGGCTTACTTTCAGGAACTGACACGAAAATTCGTTTAGCCCACCTGCCTACAATCCGGTTGGCCATGCCCGGAAGTGCATTCTGTTCGTGCACAAAGATGGGAATACCCAGAATTTTCGCCCAGAAAGCGGTAAGCAAGGAGGGATAACTTCCCATGCAGAGGAGAGCATTAGGACGAGTTTTCAAAATCACATAAAAAGCCTGCCATATGCCCACTGCATTGGTAACCAAGGCCTTCAACAGGTCAATATCCAGAGTTCGGTTCCAACCTCTGGCTTTGATGGCGAAAAAGGGAAGCTTTTGTGACGCAAAAAGTTCTTTTTCCAGCTTTCTTGTACTCCCAACGAAAAACACTTTTCCTCCCGGATTTAACTCCCGAAGTTCCTCCACTATTGCAAGGGAGGGAAATATGTGTCCACCCGTCCCCCCTGCAGCAATAAGGATGTTAAAGTCTGTCATTTCGCAATCTATTCTCATAGGCTATGTTAAAGAGTATACCCATCTGAAACATAGTAATAATGAGAGAAGAGTTTCCATAGCTTACCAGGGGTAGCGTTATCCCGGTAACAGGGATAGTCCCTGTTACTCCTCCTATATTGATAAAAGCTTGTAGTGCAATACTGGCTGTAATGCCCATCCCCAAAACAGCTTGGAAATTATCTCTGGAGCTGGTTGCTATTTTCCAGCCTTTCCACAAGATTATCAGAAAGAGAACGAGCACCAAAACGGCACCTACAAAACCCAATTCCTCTCCAATAATAGCAAAAATAAAGTCGGTATGTCGGTCTGGTAAGAAGAAAAATTTTTGCCTGCTTTCCCCGAGACCTTTACCAAAGATGCCACCGGAACCAAGCGCTATCAGAGATTGAATGATTTGAAAGCCCTTTCCTTGAGGATCGTTCCAGGGGTTGAAAAAGGCTTCTATACGCCTCATCCAGTAATCTTTACCACTGAAAAGTATTAAAAATATGCCACTGGGAAGTAGGGCTCCAGCACAAACGAAGAGATGTAGAAGTCTGCTTCCACCAATAAACAGCGTTATTAGTGTTATCGCAATAATGAAAGAAGCAGTACCCAGGTCCGGCTCAAGGAGAATAAGCAGGCATATGGTGCCTATCATAAGAAAAGAGGGCAAAACTCCCCACCAAAAGTCCTTGATTCTCTCTTGATGCGTGCTTAAAGCAGAAGCCAGGTAAAGCAGAACGCTAAACTTGGCAAATTCCGATGGCTGAAAGTTAAGCGAGCCAAATGAAAGCCAGCGCGCCGATCCTCCCCCTTCACGTCCAATGACCGGAACAAAAACCATCAAAAGTAGTAAAAGGTTAAGTAGAAGAATTCTCGAGCTCAGTTGTCTAAGCTTCTGAAGAGGAAACAGGGAACCAAGAAGAAAAAAGGGCAAGGAAAGCAAAACACCTAAAAGATGCCTTTTTAGGAAAAACAACACATCATGGTAAGCATATATACTGGTAGTCATACTGGCGCTGAAAACCATAATGATACCTAACGATAGTAAAATCACTATACTCCAGAAAAGCAGTGGCTCTGACTTCCAACGTGCAAGCCAGTGCTCTCCTACCCTGCTTAAACTGGTTGGTGACATTTTTTGGGTGTCAACCTTTGACAAGTTCATGGACAATGTTTTTGAAATGTTCTCCCCTCTCTTCAAAGTTTTTGTACTGATCCCAGCTGGTACAACCCGGGGAGAGTAAAATGGAATCCCCCTTCGAGGCTTTGAGAAAAGCCTGCTGCACCGCCTCTTCGAGGTCGCTGCAAAGTGAAAGGTTATAAAAACCTGACAGGGACTGGTAAAGGAGTGGTGCTGATTCTCCAAAGAGGATTATAGCTTTGACTTTATCCGGTTCAGAGAGTGCTGTAAGTTCAGAAAAATCTTTTACCTTAGCCCTGCCTCCCATTATCAAAATTATCGGTTTGTTCAAGGCTTCGAGTGCTACCTTGGTTGCTGAAGGCGTTGTTGATTTGGAGTCGTTAAAAAAGGTTATTCCTTCGATTTCACATACCTTTTCCAAACGGTGGGGCAATCCCCGAAAGCTATGCAGAGAATTAGCTATTGCATCAGGGCTTATTCCAGCTCGACGACAAATCGCTGTCGCACAGGTCAAATTTTCAAGGTTGTGTCTACCAGGAAGACTCCAGTCCGAAATATGAAAAAGGATTTTTTTGATTCCGCTTTTCTTTTCGCACAGCTGATTCTGGTCTATAAAGAAACCTTCTTGCAGAACTCCAGTCACCGAAAAGGTTACCAGCTGGGACTTAAGACCAGGGATATTCTTTGTTACCCACTGAGGATGGGTCAAATTAATAACTGCTGTATCTTCTTTTCGCTGATTCACAAATATTTTTCGCTTGGCAGAAAAATAGTTTTCCATGTCTCCATGTCGGTCAAGATGGTTGGGGAATATGTTGAGCAGGGCTGCAATGTGAAAGCGAGCGTTGATAACCCTTTCCAATTGGAAACTGCTTACTTCCAGAATTGCCCACTCGAAAGCAGCCTCACCAAGCAGGACTTCAGCAGCTGGCGTTCCAAAATTCCCTCCCGTAAAGACCGAAATTCCATTTTCTTTGAAGATATGGCTTACCAGAGCGGTGGTTGTACTCTTTCCGTTGGAACCGGTTATGGCAATGGTGGGAATTTTCAACTCTTCCATAACCAGCTCTAAATCGCTAATCACTGGTATCCTGGTTCCGGACAATTCATCAATAAGAGGATGCTGCCCAATACCCGGACTTACAATGCATTTTGCAAGGGGAATATCTTTTACTTTTTGCCATTCTGATTTAATCAGAAAAGAGAAGTTAGGATTTCGAGCCAGAAAAGCTGGTAGCTCGTGAATAGTTTTATAATCATCCGTTGCCCAGACCCTTTCTCCTCTTGAGAGAAGCAATCTGGCAACCGAAACACCTGCTTTTCCCAAACCTATCACCAGATAATTGCTCATCTTTATCTCCCCATTCCATAAAAAGCTAACAAGCAACCCAGGGCCTGAACAATCCAGAAACGAGCAGTTATCGCACTTTCTTTCAACCCTTTGAGCTCAAAATGATGGTGAATTGGGCTCATGAGAAAAACTCGTTTTTTGAAAAGCTTGAAGTAAAGAACTTGGATTATCACTGACAACGTATCGACGATGTAAATAATGCCTGAAAAAACGAGCAGTAGAGATTGTCCCGATAATAAAGCCGCTACAGCAATGAGAGCACCCACAAAAAGAGACCCCGAATCTCCCATAAATATTTTTGCCGGCCAAACGTTAAAGTATAGAAACGCCATCAACGAGCCACTTATCGCAAAGCAAAACCCTGCATACTGGGGCAAGTCTTTGAGAAGGAAAAAGCTACCCCAGAAAAGCATGGTTAGCATTCCACACCCTCCAGCCAAGCCGTCCAAACCATCGGTTATATTAAAAGCATTAGTGGTAGCAGTTAAAAGGAAAATTCCGTAAAGAAAAAAGGACCAGGGTGCTAAAGTAAACTGTTTTTCAGAAAAAGGAATGCCCACCTGAGCAGGGAAGACGCTTTTACCCAGAACCATTATCAGGGTACTGATAAGGAGCTGGAAAAACAGTTTGTTCCTGGCTTTTATTCCCCAGGGATGGTTATAAAAGGTTTTCAAAAAATCATCAATGAGACCTATTCCAAAGAAGCCCAGAGTTCCCAAAAAAACAGGAATAAGGAATGAATGACCAGTTGTTCCAGAAAACAGTAAAACAACCAAAGTGGTTATCAAAACAATGACCACCCCACCTCCACTGGGCGTATTTTCTTTGTGGAGGTGCAATTCTGGTCCTTCCTTTTTGATTTTCTGGCCTACCTTTCTTTTATTTTGCCAGCGAATGTAAAAGGGGAAAATGGCAAAACTCAACGCAAAACTGACCAGGAATAAAAGCACAACTTCTTTTAGAGCCGGATACATTCGTTTTGCCTCCACTCTTTAGGAATGGCCTTTTCTATTTCGATTTGTCGTGAAGCCTTAAAAGCTACCACCCACTTATCTTTTCTAAAAGACAGGTTTTCAACCAGAATTTCTCGAATCTCCTGGTGAGAATGAGCAAGCTGATACTTTTCTTTTTTGGAGTAGAATTGTTTGGTTAGTTCCCAATAAGCTTGATGCATTTGCGTTCCAAG
>JARRBX010000020.1 GCA_029982245.1 Candidatus Atribacteria bacterium
CAATGCCTTTCGGTAAGGCTTTATAAAGAAAGGCTTAAAGCCTCCTTCCCTTGTCCTTGGGACCCTAAAATCTTCTATCCTCCCGAAAAGACCCTCGATGCCTCTTTCATAGAAGCCGTTCTTGGCTTCCCCTTCTTCCTCACAGAAAGCTTCCCTCTCGATCAAGGCCATCTCCTCAAGGCAATCCTTTATCATCTTTTTGAGTTCACTTTTTACTATTTCCCTCAGGACTTTCTCTTGGTTCTCCTCTTGTGATAGAATCTTTATGAGTTCTTTGAGCTCTCTTCTCATATCGATACCTCTTGGTTAAATTTTTCTTGGTCCGCCAGGAGGTATTTTGTATGAGTTTAACCCCCTTACACAATTTCATACTACACTACCTTTTTGCCATATCTTTATTCGGTACCCAAAAGCGTGGTCTGTGCTTTAGTTTTAATCTTCTCCTGCGATTCCTTTTCGTGTAGCATTCAATATGCTCATATAAAGCCGATATGTTCATATAAAGCGAGTTTCATATCTTCCAAAGCTTACTACCAAGATTTCTTCAAGATTTGACTAATTCGCGGTAGCTACCAGACACTGGTAAGTCAACTCCACTCAAACTTTTCTCTTTCGAGTAACAGAAAAATTTCTCAATCTTCCTCTAATTCCTGTCTTCTACCGCGAAGCTCAATGATTCTCGCACGCCTTTCTATTTTATTCTTGCTTCTGGAAGCGTACTTCTGTGTATCACCAGGCAATGCTTCCTTTTAGTAAAGGTGGCTATTCTGATAACTCCTTTGCTCACACTTTCTACTGCAATCGCTTTCGCAACAATTTTCCAGTTGTGCTGTAGATGAGTGAGCATAAATCCTTCTCAAAAGCCCCGTTTCCCATTATACTGGTGGTATGCACGCTTTTAAGGGGGAGATAAATGTGAAAGCAAAACTGGTACCCATATATTTCCAATCTGCTCAAGATGAGGAATTTGTGAAAGGGGTTGAGAACCTCAAGAAATTCTTTTCCCAGGAAGCTGACATACTTGACCCTTTACCGCTGGGAGATCCCTTACCTGAAGCGGATGCGGTGGTTTTTCCTCAGATTCTGGGAGATGCTTACCGAAGAGTTGAGGCAATAGCTAAAATTAAGATACCCATAATGGTAATCACTTCGGACTTTGGCACTGTGAACATGTGGGATTGGGAAATCGTTAGCTACCTGCGTTCTAAGGGGATCAAAATATTCGCTCCCTATGATCTGGAAATGAGCAAAGTACTGCTTCGAGGCCTTGCTTTAAAGAGAGAAATGCCTGAAACCGACTTTCTGGTATTTCAGGATAACCCGGGAGAGGGAATGCAGGCAAGCATCTTCAAGCGCTTTTACTGGTGGGAGGAAGAGTGCGTGCAAGCAATTAACGCCAGGTTTGGTGTATCTATAAAGAAGAAAAGCCTTAAACAACTTGCTGAAAAGGCCAGGAAGGTAGAGGAAGATATAGCACGCAAGACCTGGTATAGGTGGAACTTTCCGATTGGTAAGATTTCTGAGCAAGCATTGCTTGCCGCTTTGAAGCTTTATCTGGCTTTGAGGCAGGAAATAGAGGAAAATCCCAAAGTCAAGGTAGCTGGTATGAACTGTTTGAATGAATCTTTCTACCTGGATACTACCCCCTGCCTGGCCTGGAGTATTCTTTTTGAGGAAAAAGGGATAATCTGGGGCTGTGAGGCAGACCTTCTTTCTATGCTCACCAAATTCATCGTTTACAGCACTCTTCGTTCTCCAATCATGATGAGCAACGTTTATCCTTTCCTGGTGGGTAGAGCAGCCCTGCAGCACGAACGAATAAGTAATTTTCCCAAAGTTGATGAGCCAGAAAACCATCTTTTAATCGCCCATTGCGGTTATTTTGGTCTCATGCCTCCTTCTTTTGCTAACACCTGGACACTGAAACCAAGAGTCCTGCAAATCGTTGATCCGAATGCCACTGCTGTTGATGCCTGTTTCCCGTTAGGTCCAGTAACTCTGGTTAAGATAGACCCATCAATTTCCAGGATGCAGATTATCCAGGGTGAGCTTAAAGGTTACGTGGAATATCCCGACTCTGACTGTCTGCGAGGGGGCATAATTAAAGTGTCTGATGGACATAAACTGATGGAAAGCCTGTATTCCCACCATGCCTGTATCCTGACCGGACACCATTCCCACGTTCTCAAAAATGTTGCTTATTTGCTGGGACTGGAAGTAGAAGAGTCAAAGTAGCCTATTAGCCGAGCTGGATTAGAATTCTCTTTGATGTTGTCGCGACTCAGGTCAACAGGGCCTTAAAGAGAGTAAACAAACACAGCACAGTTTTTCTGAGCCATCCTGGTTAAATTTGACATTTCCTGATTTTTAATTATAATAAAAATAGCTTTAGTATACGAAGTATTTCTCTTTATCTCTTTTCTTGCTAAGGATTTCTTCAAGGCTTTCAGTCGCGAACACGTCTTTTAGCTCAAAATTCTCACGAAAAGTGTGATTATATCTTAAAGGAGGTGGTGGCGTTGAGAAACAGAGCAGTTTCTGAAGCTTTTGTTCAAGAAAGCTTGGTACCTAATCCCAAGGAAGTGAAAAAGCCCTGGGGCAGGTTCATTCAATATACCCTGAATCAACCCACCACGGTAAAGATACTGGAAGTAAATCCAGGGGAAATTTTAAGTTTGCAGTCTCACAATCACCGAGACGAACTGTGGGTACCTCTTACCTCAGGTGCAGTAGTAGAAATTGACGGTCATGTTATGAATCCTGGGGAGCTGGAACCAGTTTTTATTCCCCGCTATACCAAACATCGTTTAAGTGCCAAGGATCAGAAAGTGCGAGTGCTGGAAATATCTTTCGGCACTTTTGACGAAGAGGATGTGGTCCGCTACGAGGATAAATATGGGAGGAGCACCCAAAACGCTCAGGAAAGGAGGGTAGAGAAATGAAAAATAATCTCTACTCGGGAAAAGTTGTTTACCTGTCTACTTATCCCCCAACTGAATGCGGTATTGCTACTTTTACTCAAGACCTTGCTTGGGCTGTGGCTGAACATACGTCTACAGCACCAGCAATTATCTCTATTCTGCAAGGGGAGAATGATTTTTCTCACCCTCAGGAAGTTGAGTTAACGATCAGGAAAAATCAACTGGAAGATTACATAGAAGCCGCTCATTTCGCCAATCAGAATGCAGACGTGATAAGCGTGCAGCACGAATATGGAATTTTTGGAGGCAAAGACGGAGAAATGATCCTGCACTTTCTGGAGCATCTCGAAAAACCAGTGGTAGTGACTTTGCACACCATTCTTTATGAGCCAACTTATAATCAGCGAAAGATTCTTTCCAGAATAGGGCAGTATGCAGACAGGGTAGTTTGCATGAATAGCCTGGCTATTCCCTTACTGGAAGAGATATACGGTATACCCCGGGAGAAAATCGAAATGATTCATCATGGAGCCCCTTCCAAGCTTATGGAAAGCAAGGAAGACACTAAGAACCAACTTGGGCTGCAAGGAAGAATTGTACTCTCTACTTTCGGCTTAATCAATCGCGGAAAGGGAATAGAGTATGCCATTGAAGCTTTGCCACGAGTGGTTAAAAAATTTCCTAATGTTATTTATCTGATCCTGGGTGCCACGCATCCTGAGGTCAAGAAGAGGGAAGGAGAGAGATATCGCAAATACCTCGAAAATATGGTTGCTGAACTGGGCCTTGAAAAACATGTACGCTTTGTCAACCAGTATCTCACAAAACGAGACCTGATCAGATACCTGATGGCTACTGATATTTACATAACGCCCTACCTCAATCCTCAGCAAGTAGTGAGTGGAACCCTGGCCTATGCCATGCACTTTGGTAAAGTAATTATTTCCACTCCTTATCTCTACGCGAAGGAACTGCTTCGTGATGGAAGAGGTATCATTGTTGATTTCCGAGATTCAAAGAGCATTGAAGAAGCACTGTGGTACCTTTTGAGTAATCCCTGGCGCAGGTATCAGATAGAACGTAAAGCCAGAATCTTTGGCGAGCAACTTTCTTGGAGCAATGTAGGCAAGGAATACGCCCGTCTTTTCGACAGTGTGAGCTCGTTCCTGCTCGCTTCCTGAAGGAAAGAAGGGGAAGATGACTATGATTTGCAAAAGTGCTCTTCGCAAAATGCCAAGCATAAAACTGGATTATCTGGAAAGTCTGACAGACCATATTGGTCTTTATCAGCATGCCACTTTCGGTGTACCCAATCTGGACTTTGGGTACACCACTGATGACAATTGCCGAGCTTTGATTGTCGTTTCCAAATACTTTGATTTGTACAACGAGGAGAGGGCTATAAAATTGGCCAGAAGATATCTGGCCTTTTTGCAGTGGGTGCAGAGGGAAGATGGATACTTCAGAAATGAGGTGTCCATCGACCGCCAGTTCCTTGATGAAGTAGGTTCTGAGGACGCACAGGCGAGGACTTTCTGGGCTTTGGCTTGGTTCATGAACACGGGGGTTGGTGAAGACCTTAAGGGAGCTGCAAAACAAATGTTGGAGCGGTTTTTGCCTAACCTGTTTTCGCTTCAACATCCTCGTCCCTGGGCATTTATTCTGAAGGGTTTGGAAGAGCTTTCCAAGAACAAAACTTCCCCCGTACCACTCGACCACGTAAAGGCTGCTTCAATTTTTGGAGAAAGGCTGCTTGCCCTTTATAAAGAACAAGCTGATGCAAGCTGGCGCTGGTTTGAAGATATCATGACCTGGGGGAATGCCCTTTTACCTTCAGGGCTCTTTAGCGCTTATAAATTAACCGGTCGGAAGGAGTTTTTAACCGTAGCCCGGGAGAGCTTTGAATTTTTGTGCGAAAAAGTTTTTGAAAGGGAAATGTTCATGCCGGTTGGCAACCGGGGTTGGTATCATAAAAATGGCACCAAGCCGGTTTTTGACCAGCAACCAATCGAAGCTATGTGGATGCTGATTGCTTCTCTTGAAGCTGCAGAGTTTTACAGCCCGGAGGAAAATCTGGAGCGAGCACGGAATGCAGTGGAATGGTATTTTGGCAAAAATATACACCGTTTGAGTCTTTACAATCCCTTGGATGGTTCTTGTGCTGATGGCCTTACCCCTCAAGGATTCAACGCCAATCGTGGTGCCGAAAGCACTATCTCTTGCCTTTTAAGCATGTTAATTGCTCAGGAAAAAAATCTGCTTGAATTCCGGTCACCGAAGTCTGCAGGCGTGAAGCACTGAATATCGTATTGAAATTGTCTGAAGGAACTAGTAAGAAGTTCTGAATACTTAAGTACTTATTTACTTATTTCACTATTGACGTATAATATTACACATACAAACTATACGCGCAAAATCCGAAGAAGGGGACAAGTAGTTCCAGAACTGGCGCTCACAGAGAGCCGGTAGTGCTGAGAACCGGCGCCTGGTTGGGAACGAATGGGCCCTGGAGGAGCAGGCCGAAAGTAAATTATTGATGAAACAACGAGTAGGCCGAGTCGCATAGCCTGCGTTAAAGGAAAGAGTGGGGTTTTTCAAACCCAAAAAGGGTGGCACCGCGAGTTACCCCTCGTCCCTGCGGCGGGGGGTTTTTTTATAATAAAATGAGGGAGGTGGGAAAATGAAAAAGTTTGCATTATTTGCACTGGTGTTTCTTTTCATGGCAATGATCGTTTCTCCAGCAATGTCTCAAGATAAGGTCAAAATTGGTATCATGCAGATTGTGGACCATCCAGCTCTCAATGCCGTCAGAGACGGGCTCATTGATGCACTGAAAGAGGAGTTCGGGTATGTAGAAGGTGAAAACATTGAGTATGATATTCAATCTGCTCAGGGGGATGTGGCTACGGCTAATACCATTGCTCGGAAGTTTGTGGCCGAGAAAGTGGATTTGATCGTTTCCATTGCCACACCGACTTCTCAGGCAGCAGCTAATGCCACCAAAGAAATTCCCATCGTCTTTTCTGCAGTGACCGATCCGGTTAGCGCAGGTCTTGTTGAGTCTCTCGAGCACCCGGGTGGCAACATTACCGGCGTATCGGATATGACTCCCGTGGATAAGCAGATAGAGCTCATTAAATACCTGTTTAAGGATGCAAAGAGGGTGGGTACGCTGTACAATGCTGGAGAAGTGAACTCGGTAGTTACCAATGAAATGGCTAAAGAGGCCTGTGCTGCGAATGGGTTGGAACTCCTGGAAGCTACGGTAGCCAGTACTGCCGACGTTGCGATGGCAGCTCAAACTTTGGTACGCAAAGTGGATGCTGTATATGTGTCTACTGACAATACGGTAGTCAGCGCACTGGACGCAGTAGCCAAGGCCTGTAACGAAGCTAAGGTTCCACTTATTCTGGCTGACCCCACGACGGTAGAAAAAGGAGCGTTGCTCGCTCTGGGTTTTGACTACTATCTCCATGGTCGGCAGACAGCAGCGATAGTGGCTCGAGTGCTTAAGGGAGAAAATCCTGGTGATATCCCGGTGCAGTTTGCCCAGAAGTTGGTGCTTTTGGTCAATCCCGAAACAGCAAAGGTACTTGGCATGAACATCGACGAGCTTCGGGCTCAGCTTGAACAGTATGTCCGTGACATGGAAGAAAAAGGCGTAGAAGTTAACCTGCAATTTTTGAGCGAGTAAATGAATCTGGGGGATGGTGTGCAAGTTTCTCACACCATCCCCAATGTGAGGGAGGAAAAGCAGATAGGTATCTTCTTTCTGTACAGTTTGCAGGAAGGCATCCTGTTTGGAATTCTGGCTCTCGGGGTTTTCATTACTTTCAGATGTTTGAATTTTCCAGATTTGACTGTTGATGGAAGTTATCCTCTGGGTGCAGCCGTTTTTGCCTTCATGGTTACTCGGGGTTTTGACCCGTTCTCGGGAATGCTGGCTGCTCTTTTAGCCGGGGCGCTGGCCGGCCTCCTGACCGGGACACTGCATACTTTCTCACGTATTCCCGCACTTCTTTCGGGCATCCTCACTATGATATGCCTTTACTCCATCAATTTAAGAGTCATGGGAAGACCTAATATTTCTCTTTCTGAGAACCTGGGACATCGAACAGCTTTTACTATCCTTCGTGACCTATTACCGGGAATACCTGAAGCGTATCTGCGTTTCCTCTTTTTGCTTGCCTTGGTAGTGGTGTTAAAAATACTGCTGGACCTTTTCCTGCAAACCGAAGTTGGCCTCTCTCTGCGAGCAACCGGGGATAACGAGACGCTCGTTGAGGCTCAGGGAATCAACCCGGACAGAATGAAGCTAACCGGCATCGCTCTTTCTAACTCGCTGGTGGCTCTTTCCGGAGCTATGTTTGCACAGTATCAGGGTTTCGTCGACATTAACATGGGAATAGGTATGGTGGTTTCAGGTCTGGCTTCGGTTATAGTGGGAGAAGTGCTGATAAGGGGAAAAAGGATTTTCTGGTTGACTTTTCAGGTAATCGTGGGGTCAATCGTTTATCGAATGGCTACAGCAGTCGCTCTCAATTGGGGATATACCATTGGCTTCAAGCCCTACGACCTGAAACTTTTTACTGGTATCCTGGTTATAGTGATTCTCTCTTTTCCTGCGCTGAAGAAAAAATTGGTTGGAGAACGGTAAATGGAACGTATGCTGGAACTCCAAAAGTTAAATAAATATTTTTTTAAAGGGACTGTTGATGAACGCTGGGCCATACGCAATCTAAACCTTTGTGTCTCACCTGGGGAATTCATCACCATTGTGGGCAGTAACGGAGCTGGAAAGACAACTCTTCTCAACCTCATAAGCGGTACCTATTTGCCAGACACCGGAAAGATACTGATTGATGGAAAAGACGTTACCAACCTCCCTGCCTACAAAAGAGCTCACTTTATGGGAAGAGTTTTTCAGGATACTTTCCGTGGGACTGCAGCCTCTTTAACCATAGAAGAAAATCTGGCCATTGCTTACCTTAAAGGAAAGAAAAAAGGACTACGCATAGCTATCAAAGATAAAATGCGTCGCTATTTCCGGGAAAAGTTAGCTGAAATTGGTCTCGGGCTTGAAAAGCGCCTCGGTGACCGGGTAGGATTGCTCTCTGGTGGTCAGCGTCAGGCACTTGCGCTTTTGATGGCGACTATGGGTAACCCCAAAATATTGCTTCTTGATGAACATACCGCTAATCTGGACCCCAAAACGGGAGAAAAAATCATGAATCTGACCACTTCACTTATTGCCGAAAACGGCTTGACAGCGCTCATGGTGACCCACAACCTGAACGACGCCCTGCGCTATGGAACGAGAACTCTTCTGATGGATGAAGGTGAAGTAGTGCTTGATATTGCTGGAGAGGAGAGAAAAAAGATTACTGTTAATGAACTTTTGGAACGTTTCAGCGCAGCACGGCATAAAGACTTTGCAGAAGACCGTGCCTTGCTTTCGTCGTGATTCGTAAAGGGCAGTTTCAAGTTTCACTCAGAAAGAGAAATCAAAAATTATCACCTGAAGGAGGATGAACCATGATAGAAAACCATATTACGCTCAAAAAATCCGAAATGCCCACTGTGTGGTACAACATTTTGCCAGATCTTCCCCGCCCCCTGGATCCCCCTTTGCATCCTTTAACCAAGCAACCGGTGGCACCACAGGATCTCGAACCCATTTTTCCACCAAGTCTTATTGCTCAGGAAGTAAGCAGCGAAAACTTTATTGATATTCCGGGGGAAGTTCTGGATATCTACCGCTTATGGAGGCCTACTCCCTTAATTCGAGCACTGAGACTTGAGAAAGCACTAAGGACTCCTGCTCGCATTTATTACAAGTATGAAGGGGTAAGCCCTGCGGGAAGCCACAAACCTAACACTGCAGTGGCGCAGGCTTATTACAACAAAAAGGATGGTACCAAAAGATTGACTACCGAGACTGGAGCTGGGCAGTGGGGTTCGGCACTGGCCATGGCTTGCCAGTTTTTTGGCATAGAGTGTACGGTGTATATGGTCAAGGTGAGCTACGAGCAAAAACCTTACCGCAAAGTCCTTATGCAGACCTGGGGCGCAAGTGTATTTCCCAGTCCCAGCGAGCGTACTAAAGCAGGAAGAGATATTTTAGCTAAAGACCCCAATTCCCTCGGCAGTCTGGGTATCGCCATTAGCGAGGCCATTGAGGATGCAGTTAACACCCCCAATTCCAAATACAGCCTGGGAAGCGTTTTGAACCACGTTTTATTGCATCAAACCATAATTGGTGAGGAAGCTCGCTTGCAGCTTGAGAAGGCAGGAGAGTCTTTTCCGGACATTGTCATTGGTTGCGTAGGTGGAGGAAGTAACTTTGGTGGGATTCTGTTCCCATTTATGCGCGATAAACTGAAAGGGACCAAAGATTTTAGGGCCATCGCAGTTGAGCCCGTTGCTTGCTCATCGCTACTTAAGGGTAAATACGATTACGATTATGGAGATGTAGCCAAAAACACGCCGCTTTTGAAAATGCACACCTTAGGGCATGATTTCATACCTCCTGCCATTCACGCTGGAGGCTTGCGCTATCACGGCATGGCACCCATTATAAGCCTTCTTTACGACACAGGATACATCGAGGCTCAGGCCTATCACCAGAGTGAAGTGTTTGAAGCAGCACTGCTTTTTGCCAGGACTGAGGGCATCGTCGTGGCACCAGAAAGTGCTCATGCGGTTAAGGCCTGTATTGAGGAAGCGAAAAAATGCGCAGAAAAAGGAGAAGAAAAGGTAATCCTCTTTAACCTCAGTGGTCACGGCTTCCTGGATCTGGGAGCTTATGATAAATTCCTGAACGAGGGACTCCCTGACGTATCGGAATAAAATGAATGTCCGGGTCCCAACGGCCCGGACCTTTTGCAATGAAAAAGAGAATTCTGGTTGCTAACCCCTGGATTTATGACTTTACAGCGTATGACCTCTGGTTGAAACCTCTGGGGCTCCTTTTTATTGCTTCACACCTTAAAAACGCAGGTTTTGAGGTTGAACTCTTGGACTGCCTGGACCGCAGTCATCCTGGAATGCCTGATGCAAGCAACAGGGGTCCGAAACGCCTACGCGAGTTTGGTTGCGGTGGGTATTACAAAGAAATCCTTCCCCGTCCGGATTGCTTGAGAAACATTCCCCGTCACTTTGGAAGGTTTGGCATTCCTCTTTCGGAGGTAAAAAAAGACCTGAGCCAGCGAAAACCCTTTGACTTTGCGTTTATAACCTGTGGAATGACCTACTGGTATCCAGGAGCAGTGCTTTTGAAAGAAGTAATCAAGGAAATCTGGCCATCCTGTCAGGTAGTACTGGGAGGTATTTACCCTGCCTTGTGTCCAGAGCATGCAAAAAAGTGGGGATTCGATGCAGTTATTGCTTCCTGTGACCCTGTCCAGGTACTTCAGGAAGTGGGCATTATCTTAGAAAGTAATCTTCAGGTTCGCACGGCTGAAGAATTTTTCTCAATATCACCCTGGTACTCGCTTTATAAACGACTCTTTTACGGTGTGATTATAACTTCGGTGGGATGTCCTTTCCACTGCAGCTATTGTGCTTCGCGTACTCTCTGGCCCTCCTTTCTAAGGAGAGACTCCACTCTGGTTGTGCAGGAAATCGAAACACTTTATCACACTTTTGGAGTCAGGGATTTTGCGTTCTATGACGACGCGCTCCTTTTCCAAGCCCAGGAGGGATTTTTGCAGCTTCTTGAGGAAATAATCAAGCTGGATCTTCCCCTGCGCTTTCATCTGCCAAACGGTGTACATGCTTGTTTTTTGGAACCCCAAGTTGCCAGGATGATGTACAGGGCTAACTTTAAAACCCTGAGAATAGCCCTGGAAACAACTTCACCGGAGATTCAAAAGATAACGGGTAATAAGGTTGATAATCGGACTTTCGAAAGCGCTGTTGCTTCACTGCGGAGGGTCGGCTTCTCACCCCAGGAAATCGAGGTGTATCTGCTCTTTGGTTTTCCTGGTCCTTCATCTGAAGACTATTTGTCTTCAGTGGAATATGTAAGAAGACTGGGTTTGCGTCCCCGCATTTCTCTCTATTCCCCGGTACCGGGGAGTGTGGATTTCGAAAAACTTGCCCGTATTTACCCGGAAATAAGAGACGAGCCACTACTTCACAACAAAATCGCCTATCTCTATTACACTGGCCAAAATGAGCTCTACGCCACATTGCAAAAATTGTGTTCTCAACCGTTATAATATTAAAGAGGAGGTGAAAAAGATGAAAATTACCTGGTTTGGTCATGCTTTTTTCCTGGCGGAGACTGCAGAAGGTATTCGCATAGCCTTTGACCCCTTTGATAGCAGCGTTGGTTATCCTCTTCCGGAAGTTACGGCTGACCTTGTTTGTGTGAGTCACGACCACTATGACCACAATAACGTTGCTCTGATTAAAGGGAATCCTCGCATAGTGAACCAAAGTGGAAGTATAAAATATAACGGAATCACCATTTCGGCCTTCAAAACCTTTCATGATGAAGAAAGAGGAAGAAAAAGAGGCGAAAACTTGGTGTACAGAGTCGAGGCAGATGGTATTGTGCTCTTACATCTTGGTGACCTGGGAGATATTCCACCTGCTGGCGAGATAGAAGCTTGGAAACCGGTGGATATCGTCTTTGTGCCAGTAGGGGGAGTGTATACCATCGATCATAACCAAGCGCACCGGTTAGTTACTCAAATCAACCCCCGTGTTATAGTGCCCATGCATTATAAAACACCATACCTTAGTTTTGCCCTTAATGCAGTTGACCCTTTCTTGAAATTATTTCCCAGGGTGCGTCGTTTTGAAACTTCCACCCTGGAAGTTACTAAGGAAAGTTTGCCTCAGCAGGAAGAAGTGTGGCTACCCAAAGTTCCTTAAAAAAACTACAAAAACTTGCTAAGTGTGCATCAGGTTGGTAGAATATAGGGCTGTGCATTCTGGTTAAAAGCTTTAGAGTGAAAAGTGTCTAAATTTATTTTTGTCAAGGAGCGTGAAAATGTTCACGATTAGTGTTTGCGTGGGAAGTTCCTGCCACCTTAAGGGAGCTTACGAAATAATCAAGATATGCCAGGAACTCATCGAAAAACACCAGCTTGAGGGAAAAGTGGAGCTTAAAGGAACTTTCTGTTGCGGCAAGTGCAGTGAACAGGGAGTAACAGTAATCATCAATGGAGAAACACTGAGCGGTGTTTTGCCTTCCAATTTTGAAGAAGTTTTCCAAGAAAAAGTGTTGAAGGAAATCCAAAATGAGCGTCATTAAAACCGAGGTAACCAGCTGTCGGGATTGTTATAAGTGTGTGCGTCATTGCCCGGTCAAAGCCATCAGGGTGAGTATGGGCCATGCCGAGATAGTTGACGAGCGGTGCATTAAAGACGGACGTTGTTTGAACATTTGCCCCCAAGGAGCCAAAGTGGTGCGCAAGGACGTGGAGAAAGCAATTACCCTTTTGAAAAATAAAGAAAAAGTGGTCGTGAGTCTTGCTCCTTCCTTTGTAGCTGCCTTTCCAGAAGTAAGCCCTGGTCAATTGGTTAGTGGCTTGAAGAGACTGGGTTTTCAGGAAATCCGCGAAACGGCAGAAGGTGCAGAGTGGGTAGCTCTGGAGCATGCGCTCCTGGTGCAAGAAAAGAAAGGGCCTTTTATTTCCAGCTCTTGTCCTGCAATTAACGCCTTAATTTACACTTATTACCCTCAGTACATTGGCTATCTGGCTCCGGTGGTTTCGCCAATGATTGCTCATGCCAGGATTCTCAGGAAAGAACATTCCTCACAAGAGATAGGCGTAGTATTCATCGGGCCGTGTGTTGCCAAAAAAGCGGAAGCTGAAGAAGAGGAAGTGCTTGGAGAGGTGGATGTGGTACTCACTTTTCAGGAACTCAGAGAATGGCTCCAGAGAGAAAAGATAGATCTGGCCTCTTTACCAGAAGAATCATTCAGTCAGTCTCGCATTAGCTGGGCGAGGGCTTTTCCGGTGGAAGGAGGATTGTTGAAATCAGCGTCGCTGGAAACAGATCTCCTTTCTGTGGAAAAGTTGGTTATAACCGGCATCGATCGGGCAAAAAGGTTTCTTGAGGAATTTGAAAAAGAAAGCCCGGGATTGAAGCTGGTCGAAATGATGTCCTGCGAGGGAGGTTGCATAGATGGACCAATGCTCGAATCCGGTCTCTCCCTGGTGGAAAGACGCAGGAGAGTGATCGATTTTGCCGAACAAAAGTTGGTGCATATTGAAAGTAGCAATCAACAGGACCCTCAGAGTTTACCCAGCTTGCGCAGGACTTTCAAAGAGCGAGCTATCCCGCGCCCTGTACCTCCAGAAGAGGAAATAAAAAAGATTCTCGCTCTAACCGGTAAGTTTACCCCCAGAGATGAACTCAACTGTGGAGCCTGTGGCTATAACACCTGTCGAGAAAAAGCTATAGCTGTATATCAAGGTATGGCCGAAGCTGAAATGTGCATTCCTTTCATGCGGGCAAGAGCAGAGTCCTTCTCGAGTTTCCTGATGAGCGTGACCCCTAATGGCATCGTGCTTCTTGACGATAACTTGAGAATAGTGGAAGTAAACCCCGCTTTTCGAAGGATGTTTCATCTGGAAGGGAAACTGGTAGTTGGTAAAAGAATAGATGCTCTTATGGACCCTTCTATTTTTGCGGAAGTGCTACGCACTCATCGAGCAGTGATTAAGGAGTTTCATTTCCCGCAATACGACGACCTTTATGCGAGGGTTTCTGTTTTTTACCTGGAGAAACCAAAGCTGCTTATGAGTGTCATTGTTGATTTGAGCCGCGAAAAAGAACAGGAGAAAAAATTGGAAGAAATCAGGGAGAAAACCATAGAAAGAGCACAGCAGGTTATCAACAACCAGATGCGGGTGGCTCAGGAAATTGCCAGCCTCCTTGGAGAAACCACGGCAGAAACCAAGGTCCTTCTCAACGCTTTAATAAAAATTTTAAAAGGAGAGTCTGCAGAGTAGTGGAAGAGCTTTTTGTTGAAGTAGGATCGGCACAAATACCCAAGTATGGAGAAGAATTGTGTGGCGACAGTATTGCCTACCACAAAGGTCCCAAATCGACCATTATAGTCTGGTCAGATGGTTTGGGAAGTGGAGTAAAAGCAAGCATTCTGTCCACCCTTACTTCAAAAATTATCGTAACTATGCTCTGCGAAGAAACGCCTCTTGAAGAGGTGGTGCAAACCCTGGCCGACACCCTTCCCGTATGCCGAGTTCGCAAAATTGCCTATAGCACTTTCTCGGTTTTGCATATCAAAAAAAATGGTGATACACACCTGGTTGAATTTGACAACCCGGAAATTTTCTGGATTCGCAACGGCAGGCTTATGTACATCGAGCGCGTAGAAAGAAAAATGGGAAAAATGACCATACGGGAAGCGAACTTCCGCCTTCAGAAGGGTGACTGGATCGTTGGCGTTAGCGATGGCGTGGTGCATGCAGGAATTGGTGGTAAGTGGAACCTGGGTTGGCAGTGGGAAAAGATTGCTTCATTTTTAGAAATAACTGTTACCCCTCATTTAAGTGCCTCTTCTCTTGCTCAGAGAGTTATCGATACTACCTTGAAGCTTTACGATGCCAAACCAGGTGACGATGCCACCTGTGTGGTTGCAAAAATTCGGTTGCCCAATAGAGTGGTTCTCTGGGCAGGTCCTCCAGAAAACCCCAGTTTTGACTCAGTGGTGTTTGAGAAGTTTATTACCTATCCAGGCAAAAAGGTGGTATGCGGAGGAACTACCGGAAACATTGTCTCTCGCCTCTTAGGGCAAGAAATTAAGGTAGACCTGGAGTCGTTGAGTCCGGAAATTCCCCCGGTGGGAATTCTGGAGGGGGTGGATCTGGTCACCGAAGGAGTATTGACTCTTTCTCGAGTGCTGAAGCTTTTTAGGGAAAATGTAGATCCTGAAAAGCTGCTTTCGCGCCAGGATGGAGCCAGTCGTTTGTATCGCCTCCTGTGCGAAGCTGACGAGATAAAGATTATCGGAGGGAAAGCCATCAATCCTGCTCACCAGAATCCCAAGCTTTCCGGTGAGCTTTCTTTGAAAGTACGCATTCTTGAAGAGCTTGAAGAAGAACTTCGCAAACATGGGAAAATGGTTTCTTCTGAATTTTACTAAAGCTGAGTAATTAGGATGGAGGTGTGGAGAATGGAAAATAATACCGGAGTTACTGCGCTGGAAAGGAGTTTTGAAAAGGTTAACGAAATTCTCAAAAAACACAGTTATCAACCCAGCAACCTCATCGCCATTTTGCAGGAAATTCAGGCAGAATACAGATACCTCCCTGAAGAAATTCTGACTTATGTCGCTACGGCGCTGGGCGTATCACCAGCCTATGTTTATGGAGTGGCCACTTTCTATGCTCAATTTTCTTTAACGCCCAAAGGAAAGCACATAATCCGGGTATGTGATGGCACAGCCTGTCATGTAAAGGGTTCCTCCCGGGTATTGAAGGTCATTCGTGAAACACTGGGTCTTGAAGAAGGCAAAGATACTACTGACGATTTACTATTCACTGTGGAGACCGTTGCCTGCGTGGGCGCTTGTGCTCTGGCTCCTGTAATTACCATAGATGACCAGGTCTATGGCCTGCTTGATGAGAAGAAAGCCCGGGAGATTATCGAAGCAATTCTCGAACAAGAGGGGGGTAAGTGAGATGCACTTCAAAGATCGAGCAGCTCTGGAAGGCTACATTGAGCAACTCAAATCCAGACCCCAGCCTCGCCGCGTTTTGGTGTGCATGGGAACCGGGTGCTTAGCTAAAGGAGCCCAGAAGGTTTATCAGTCTTTTGTGGAGGCTCTGCAGCGCAAAGGGTTAAACGTTGAAGTGAATATGGATACCTCAGAGAGCTTAAGACGTTTCGCGCTGTGCAGTACCGGATGCATGGGAATTTGCGAAACCGGACCTCGAGTTCGTATAGAACCAGAAGGGATACAATACCTTCGCGTGTCCCCAGAAGATGTGGAAGAGATTGTTGAAGAAACCCTTGAAAAAGGCAACATTGTATATCGCCTGGTTCAGCAGGAAACCATCAACGGAGAAATGCGATATTGGCCCCTGGTCAAGGACGATCCTTTTTATAGGAAACAGGTACGGGTCGTCCTACGCAATTGCGGTAGCATTGACCCGGAAAGCATAGATGAGTACCTTCGCAATGACGGGTATCGGGCGCTGGCCAAAGTAGTTACCTCGATGACTCCAGATGAAGTTATTGCAGAAGTGACCAAATCGGGATTGCGTGGTAGAGGTGGTGGAGGATTTCCCACTGGACGCAAGTGGCAATTTGCCCGCATGGTAAAAGCAGACTTGAAATACGTTGTCTGCAACGGTGATGAGGGTGATCCGGGTGCTTTCATGAACCGCTGTCTCATGGAAGGAGATCCCCATGCCGTGCTCGAAGGACTGGCTATTGCTGGATACGCAATTGGAGCTCGGGAAGGATTCATTTACGTGCGCGCTGAATACCCTCTTGCGGTGAACCGGTTACGCAAAGCCATAGAGAGTGCCTATCAAGCAGGTCTTCTGGGAGAGAATATCTTGGGTAGTGATTTTAGCTTCAATATTCACATTAAAGAAGGCGCTGGAGCGTTTGTCTGTGGCGAGGAGACAGCACTCATTGCTTCCATAGAAGGGAAAAGAGGCATGCCCCGCCCCAGGCCTCCTTATCCTGCTCAGAGTGGCCTGTGGGGGAAGCCCACTATCATTAACAATGTGGAAACACTGGCAAACGTACCCCAGATTATCTTGAATGGTGCTGAATGGTTCCGCTCTTTTGGCACCCCAAGCAGCCCGGGAACCAAAACCTTTGCCTTAACCGGTAAGGTGAAGAATACGGGGCTTGTAGAGGTACCCATGGGCATTACCTTGCGTGAGCTGGTATTTGAAGTAGGTGGCGGCATACCTGGTAATAAAAGTTTTAAAGCGGTGCAAATAGGAGGTCCTTCTGGAGGGTGTCTCACTGAAGCCCATCTTGATCTGCCCATTGATTATGATTCCCTGTGCAGTGCAGGAGCGATTATGGGCTCTGGAGGCCTGGTGGTGCTCGACGAAGACACCTGTATCGTTGAGGTTGCAAGATTCTTCATGTCTTTTACCCAAAGTGAATCCTGCGGTAAGTGTGTGCCCTGTCGCGAGGGGACCAAGCACCTTCTGGGTTTGCTCCAGAAAATCGTCAACGGCACAGCTTCAATGGAAGACCTGGAATTGCTCGAGGAAACGGCTCAGGTGGTTAAAGATGCCTCGCTTTGTGGCTTGGGTAAAACAGCTCCTAACCCGGTTTTAACCACTTTGCGCTACTTCAGAGATGAGTACATTGACCATATTGTGCATCGGATATGCCCGGCCCATGTCTGTCAGGCTATGAAAGAATACCGAATAGACCCGGAAAAATGCAAATCATGTGGCAAGTGTGCCCGAGTCTGTCCGGTCAAATGCATTTCCGGCCGCCCCCGGATTCCCTATGTGATAGATCAGGACCGTTGTATAAAATGTGGTTCATGCTTCGAAGCCTGTCCTTTCGATGCCATAACCGTTGAGTGGAGGAGGAAAAACCATGAATGAAAAGAGAGCGGTCATAATTGATGGCCAGGAAGTTCCTCTAAACGGTGAAAAGAATATTTTGGAAGTCGCCAAGAAAGCAAATATAGATATCCCTACCTTCTGTTATCACTCAGATCTGAGTGTGTATGGCGCTTGCCGTATGTGCATAGTGGAAGTTGAAGGAAGAGGTATTTTGCCAGCTTGTTCTACACCCCCGGAACCAGGAATGATAATTCACACCAATAGCTCTCGCATACTGAAAGCCCGAAAAATGAACATTGAATTTTACCTTGCCAACCATGAGCGAGACTGCACAACCTGCGAAAAAAATCTCAACTGCCGCCTCCAGGAAATGGCTTCTCGTATGGGTATCAGAGAAGTTCGCTTTGGCGAGAGAACCGAAAAAGTACCCCGGGATGTTTCCAGCTTCTCGCTGGTCCGCAATCCAAATCGGTGCATCCTCTGTGGAGATTGCGTGCGAACCTGTCAGGAAATAGAGGGTATCGGTGTCTATGATTTTTCCCATCGTGGTTCTCGCGCTACGGTTGAGCCTGCATTTGGAAAAAGCCTTGCTGAAGTAGAGTGTGTATACTGTGGTCAATGTGCCATTCGTTGCCCGACCGCCGCTTTGGTAGTGAAATCGGAAGTTGATGCTGCCTGGGAAGCGATTCTGGACCCTGATAAATTTGTGGTAGCTCAAATTGCACCGGCAGTAAGGGTTGCCATCGGCGAAGCCTTTGGTCTACCACCGGGCGAAATCACCACCGGAAAAATCGTTACCGCTTTGAAGAAAATAGGTTTTGACCGGGTATATGATACTTCTTTCAGTGCAGACCTCACCACTATAGAAGAAGCCGAAGAGTTTATCAAGCGTTTGCAAAAGAACGAGAGGTTGCCTCAGTTTACCTCTTGCTGTCCTTCCTGGGTACTTTTTGCAGAAAGAAATTATCCTTTCTACTTGGAACACCTCTCAACCGCCAGGTCTCCACAGCAGATGTTTGGCTCAGTAATCAAGAATTTCGTCGCCAAACAGGAAGGAATAGCACCAGAGCGTACGGTTTCTGTGTCCATAATGCCCTGTACATCGAAAAAATTTGAGGCCAGAAGACCAGAATTCAAAAATCAAAAGTATGCCGATGTCGATATTGTGCTTACTGCTCAGGAAACCATCCAGCTTATACGCTCGGCGAACATTGATTTCAATGAACTGGAGCCTCAACCTTTTGACGTACCCCTTGGAGCAGGAACCGGAGCTGGAGTTCTGTTTGGAGTAACCGGTGGAGTCACTGAAGCGGTGCTGCGCTATGCCTACGAAAGGCTGACCGGCGAGGAACTCAAGAAAGTGGAGTTCGAACAGGTGAGAGGCTTAGGAGCAGTCAGGGTAGCAGAAGTTGAATTCGGCACCAGAAAGGTAAAAGTAGCTATAGTACATGGCCTGGCTAATGCCCAGCGCTTGATTCAGGAAATACGCGCAGGAAAACGCTACTATGACTTTGTGGAAGTAATGAACTGTCCTGGAGGGTGCATTGGTGGTGGAGGCATGCCGTTGGGCTATCCTGATTATCCCGAAGTGTTGCGCAAGCGCGCTCAGGGTCTTTATCATGCTGACAGACTATCTCCAGTGCGTAAGCCTCAGGACAGCCCAACAATTAAGCTTCTCTATGAGCGCTGGCTTAAAGAACCCAACAGTGAAATTGCCGAAAGGTTTTTGCACACTCGTTTCTCTTCGCGTCGCAGGATAAGCAGGGAAATAATCCGCATTCAGGAGGCCAAAAGTGCTCAGAAAGTTGACGTTGCAATATGTGTGGGTACCAGCTGCTATCTCAAAGGGTCCTACAACCTGATTCAAGCTCTGGCTAACCTGGCTCGGGAGTACGAGGTGGAAGATAAGGTAAGCATTGGTGCTACCTTCTGCTTAGAAAAATGTGCTCAAGGACCTAACATAAGAATCAACGAGGAAATAGTTACCGGAGTTTCTGCAGAAAATTTAAGGAAAATATTTGAGGAAAAGGTTCTTTCTAAACTTCAGGAGTCATTGACGCATTAAGTATTTTTTCGTATAATAACAGCGCCTGTTAAGATGAATACGGGGCTGTGGCGCAGTTGGGAGCGCGTCTCCTTGGCGTGGAGAAGGTCACGGGTTCAAATCCCGTCAGCTCCACCAGAGTAAGAGCTCGTCCTGTGTGGGGCGAGCTTTTTTTTACAGGAGGTTCAGGAAGTGTCTAATTTTTACCCTTTCGAAGAGATAGAAAAAAAGTGGCAGAAAGCGTGGGAAGAACAGAGAATATTTGAAACCACAGAAGATCCCGGTCGAAAGAAATTTTACGTTCTTGAAATGTTTCCCTATCCTTCCGGTGACCCCCACATGGGGCACGTGAAAAATTACGTTATTGGAGATGTCATTGCCCGTTATTTTATACG
>JARRBX010000021.1 GCA_029982245.1 Candidatus Atribacteria bacterium
CCTTCTCCTCGCAAAGGAGGAGAAGAGATTCTCACTGAGAGAGTTTAACCTTGGCTGATTGGTTTCTCATACTCAAGGAAGTAGGCGGAATATTCACTTTTCAAGGTGCGCTTCACTTCTTGCCCCTGAAGGGCAAGAGATAATTTAACACAGGAGTTGGAGGTTGTCAACACGAAAAACCTAAATTTGTTAAAAATTATTGCAGTTAATGCTCTTCAACCCAGAGGGGAAAGGGTGCAAGTCCTTCCCTGAGAACTAATCCCTGATAAGGATTAAAAGCTTCATAACCAACTTCTACCAGATAAAGTCCCTGCGGAGGCATGCAGAATCGGTGATAAACCCTCGAAGGTTTATTAAGCATCTCCTGCAAAGCGGCTAAGCTTTTTTCGCCTGTTCCTACTCTCCAAATTTCACCTACCATAATCCTGACCATTTTATAAAGAAAACCATCTCCTACCACGTCAAAACGAAGCAGGCCTTTGCTTTTTTCTTCTACCTTGAAGGAAAAAATGGTTCGCCAACAAAAATAGTCATCACCGCCAGCCGCCGAAAAAGAAGTGAAATCATGATAGCCAACCAGTAAGTTCGCTGCTTCCTGTAACAGTGCTAAATCAAAAACCCTCTTTCTCACACAAAAAACAAAGTCATTCCAAAAGGGAGGAACGCTGTGCACCAAAGCAAGGAGATACACATAGTGCTTATACTTAACTCCGCGGCGGGGGTGGAAATCTTGAGGAGCTTCCAGCAAATTACGAATTCTTATTTCTTGGGGCAAACAAGCGTTAAGAGCCCTTTTAAGAACACTAAGCGATAATTGTGATGACACAGAAAAAGCCACAACCTGGCCTACAGCATGCACACCTGCATCCGTGCGGCTTGAGGCTTCAATTGTAACCCTATCGCCAGTAATTCTGGAAAGCGTTCTTTCCAGAATTTCCTGAAACGTGGAACCCGTGTTCTTCTGGCGTTGCCAGCCGTTATAACCCGTACCTTTATATTCAACTACACAAACTACTCTACGCATAGCCAAAACAGCTTTACCAAAAATAAGAACCCGCCGTAACCACAGTAAAAAGACTCAATGAAGTAACCAAAAACAAATAATCGTAGAAGACCATTTTCAAAACTCGCAAGCGCGTTCTGCCCTCTCCCCCCCTATAACAGCGAGACTCCATAGCAATAGCCAGCTCATCAGCTCTTTTAAAAGAATTGATAAACAAAGGCACCAGAAGAGGTATAAGGTTTTTAGCGCGCTGTATAAAATTACCCGATTCAAAATCCATACCTCGTGCTTTCTGAGCCTTCATAATGCGATCTGCTTCTTCAAGTAAAGTTGGAATGAAGCGCATGGCAATAGTCATCATCATGGCCAGTTCATGAGCCGGGAACCCCCACCGCTTAAAAGGAGAAAGGAGATATTCTATCCCATCCGTCAACTCTACTGGAGAAGTAGTCAAAGTCAAAAGAGAAGTAATCATGATAAGCAAACATAATCTCACCACAATAAAAATACCCCTCTGTAATCCTGTCATGGATATATGAATAAAACCATGCTCATAAACATACTCACCAGGAGTGAAGAAAACATGTAATATCAGGGTCAGCACCAGTAAAAATAAGATGGGCCTCAAACTGCGAAGTAAATACCCGAAGGGAACACGTGCCAGCACAACCAAAAAACTAACCATCACACCGATTAGCAAAAAAGCAAGCCAACCTTTGATTAAAAAGAGTTCAACAATGGCCACACCTGCAAAGATGATTTTTGTCCGTGGGTCAAGCCGATGTAGAGGAGAATCAACCGGTATGTACTGTCCCACTACCAAGCTTTTACCAAACATTTCTTTTCTCCAAAACTTCTTTTAAAATAGCCTCAGCAAGCTCCTGAGGAGTTAACAGAGAAGGCTCAATATTGAAACCTCTCTCCCGAAGCATAAAGGCTGTTTGAACAGTTATTGGTGGTTTGATGCCGTATTGTTCGAGGGAAAACTGAGTAAACACCTCGCGAGGAGCACCATCAATTACTATCTGTCCATCATGCATGACCAGGATGCGTTCACAAACAATGACTAAATCTTCCATACTATGGGAAACCAAAACCAAGGTTAACCCTTCTTTCTCGCGAAGCTCCTTCAGCTTCAAAAGAATACTTTTCTTCCCCTGGGGGTCCAGACCAGCAGTGGGTTCATCCAGAACCAAAACTTCAGGACGCATTGACAATATACTGGCAATTGCTACTCTGCGCATTTGACCTCCACTTAGCTCAAACGGAGTGCGATCTTTTACCTCTTCGTAATCAAGCCCTACCATAGCAATAGCCCAACGGACAGTTTCTTCAAGAGCCTCTCCAGTAACACCCATATTCCTGGGACCAAAAGCCACCTCTTTAAAAACGGTTTCTTCGAACATTTGATGCTCAGGATACTGAAAAACCAGACCCACTTTTTTCCGGATTTCTTTAAGATTCACTCCCCTGGTTTTGGTATTGGTACCATCAACCCAAACTTCGCCCTGTTGGGGCAACAAAAGAGCGTTAAAATGCTGCACCAGAGTAGACTTGCCACATCCCGTTCTACCCACTATACCTATGCTTTCACCCCGGTTAATAACCAGATTAATGTCTCGAAGTACTCTGGTTTCAAAAGGCGTATCCGGAAAATAAGTAAAATAGACGTGCTCTAAACGAATGAACATAGTTCATCTACCAGTTCTTCTTTTTTAAGTGGAATTTTTTTAAAGAGTCGAGGCACTTTCTGCTTTATAAGCAACGCAGTTTCAGTAATCTGGGGGGCTTCCAAACCCCACTTCCTGAGATTTGCAATTTGGGCAAAAACTTCACGCGGGGTCCCCGAAGCAACAATGGTACCCTCATCCATAACCAAAACTCTGTCCGCTTCTACGGCTTCTTCCACATAATGAGTGATGTGAAAAATTGTGAACGAATGTTTGAGTTTTAAAAGCAAATTTAAAAGATCCTCTCTGGCTTCGGGATCCAGCATAGAAGTAGCCTCGTCAAGCACCAAATATCGGGGAGACATCGCCAGAACACCTGCAATTGCCACTTTTTGCTTCTGTCCGCCAGAAAGAAGATGAGGCTCTCTTTTCTTAAAATCCGACATGCCAACCATCTCTAAGGCTTCATCCACTCTTTTGCGTATTTCATGAGGCGGTAAACCCAGGTTTTCTGGCCCAAAAGCAACGTCTTCTTCAACCGTAGTAGCAATAAGCTGGTTGTCAGGATTCTGAAAGACCAGACCTACTTTTTGTCTGACTTCCCAAATAAGCTCTGTATCTTTAGTATTAATCCCTTCCACCAAAACATCTCCACGCTTGGGAATCAAGAGACCGTTGCAGTGTCTGGCAAGAGTCGATTTTCCAGAACCATTCCTCCCCAGAAGCACTACAAATTCTCCATCCTTGATGGTCAGGTTCACATCCTTTAAAACTTCTCGAACGTTGTCAAAAACCTGGTCTTCTTCAGCGTACCAGAAACTTACTTCGCGAAACTCTATCATGGCTACTGTCCATAAAAAAAGGCCAGCTCCTGCTGGCCTTCAAAGATGTGATACGCAAGGCTCTATTCACTGATGATCTCCACGACAGCCAGAGGAGCACCGTCTCCTCTTCGAAAGCCAGCCTTGATAACCCGGCAATAACCACCTTTCCTATCTCTCATTCTGGGAACAATACTCCGCATAAGCAGTTTAAAGGCTTCTTTGTCTCGAACCCAGGATACTACCTGTCTCATGGAAGCATTGTCACCCTTGATAGCCAGAGAAACTACTCGTTCAAAATACCTCTTTAAAACTTTGCCTTTCCTTTCGGTAGTTTCGATTTTCCCAGACTTAATCAGAGAAACAATCATATTCGCCAGCATACTTTCTTTATGCGAGGTGGTTCTGCCAAGTTTTTCAGTTCTTTTCCTATGCCTCATTCTCCAACACCTCTTTTCTCAGTGTTGCCCGAAGAAAGAAACCGCTGCTGTACTTTCTCAAGGATTTCCTCATAAGTTTTCTGGCCCAAGTTCTTAATCTTTTTCAAATCTTCAGGTCGATTGCGAACAACATCCAAGAGTTCTCTCAGAGTATTTATCTTGGCCCTCTTGAGACAATTAATGGCTCGAACTGACAAATCAAGGTCTTCAATCGGAATTTCTTCTTCAACCTCTTCTGAAGTTTCCTCAGGAGTATCTGCTTTGACTCCCGTCTCGCCAATTCTCTCTCTCAAAAGTTCTAAAAGGTAAGCAAAATTATCTCTCAAAAGCTCGAGAGCTTTTTCCATAGCTTCCTGGGGAGTAATGGCTCCATTGGTCCAAACTTCCACCACCAATTTGTCGTAGTTAGTAAACTGCCCAACTCGTGTGTCCAATACCTGATAGTTTACTTTTCTTACTGGTGTAAAAATAGAATCGACCGGGATAATATCCAGTTCTCGGTATCTGGTCTCGTCTGCTTCCTGGTACCCCTTACCACGAGCAACATAAATCCTGGCTGCCAGATGACCCTCTTCGTTAATTTCAGCGATGTAATGATCAGGATTAATTATTTCCACATTACTATTTTTTTGTATATCAGCACCAGTAACCACTTTTACGCGGCCCGGTTCACCCTTAACATCAAGGTATAGAATCTCCTGGTCAGAATGGCTCTTCAGCACTAAACCTTTGAGATTCAAAACAATGTCTGAAACGTCTTCCCGTACCCCAGGAAGAACAGAGAATTCGTGCATAACTCCTTCTATCTGCACAGCCGTTACTGCGCTTCCCTCTATGGAAGAGAGAAGAACTCTGCGTAAAGCATTACCAATGGTGATACCCCACCCAGCCTCAAGGGGTTCAATTAAAAATTTACCATACAAATTGGGAGGCCGGATGTCTTCTCTAACTTCCACAATTTCACACTTCATTAGCTCCTTCAAGTCATACATTTACCAACACCTCAAAACTATTTGGAATAAAACTCTACTATCAACTGCTCTTGCACGGGGTATTCGATATCTTCCCTATTTGGTTCTCGTAAAATGGTGGCCTTAAGGTTGGCCATATCCACGTCCATCCATTGAGGAGGAGTAATGCCCATTTCTCTATCGAGTGCAGATTTTATTCTCTCGTTGTTTCTTCCTCTTGGAGAAACTTCCACCACATCACCTTTTTCCACCAAGTAAGAAGGTATATTAACTTTTCTGCCGTTAACCAAAAAGTGGCCATGCAAAACCATTTGCCGAGCTTCGGAACGAGAACTGGCTAAACCCATTCTAAACACTACATTATCAAGCCTTCTCTCCAGCAAACTCAGAAGATTTTCACCGGTTACTCCCGGCATCTTGGAAGCCCTGGCAAAATAGCCCTTGAACTGGGTTTCAGAAATCCCATAAATGAAACGCACTTTTTGCTTTTCCCTTAACTGAACTCCATAACCAGAAAGTCTTCTCCGAGCACCTTTGTGGACACCAGGAGGGAATGGTCTTTTTTCAAAGGCACATTTGTCGGTATAACAACGTTCTCCCTTCAGAAAAAGCTTCATACCCTGCCTTCTGCACAGCCTGCACTTGGAACCTGTATATCGAGACATGTTTATCAAAACCTCCTACTACACTCTTCTTTGTTTGGGAGGTCGGCATCCATTGTGAGGAATAGGCGTCACGTCCTTAATGGAATTGATTACCAACCCCGCCGCTTGCAAAGCACGTATAGCAGTTTCACGGCCAGACCCCGGACCCTTAACGAGCACCTCAACCTCTCGCAGACCTTGATCCATAGCTTTTCGAGCTGCCTGCTCAGCAGCTAACTGTGCTGCAAAAGGAGTACCCTTTTTAGTCCCCTTAAACCCTACGGTACCGGCGCTGGCCCAAGCAATAACATTGCCCTCTTTATCGCTTATCGAAATAATTGTATTATTGAAGGTTGACTTTATATGGGCAATACCTTCCCTGATTAACCTTTTTTCTTTCTTTTTTCTCCGAGGTCTACGAGCCAATTTCAAACAACCTCCCTTATAGTTTACTTACCGCGCTTTACTCCCACTGTTCTACGAGGACCCTTTCTGGTTCGGGCGTTGGTTCTTGTTCTCTGTCCCCTAACAGGCATCCCACGACGATGCCGCAGTCCCCTATAGCACCCAATAGCCATAAGCCGTTTAATGTTCTGAGAAATCTGAGCTCTAAGTTCACCTTCAACAGGATACTTCTCAACTTCCTTTTGGATCCTACTAACCTCCTCATCGGTAAGGTCTTTGACCTTGATCTCAGGACTTACCCCCGCGTCATTTAGGATCTTTTTTGACAAACTCTTACCTATTCCAAATATGTAAGTCAAAGCTATATCAATTCTCTTATTAGCTGGTAAATCAACCCCTGCTATTCGGGCCATTTTCGCTGTACCTCCTAACCTTGACGCTGCTTATGCCTTGGATTAGAACACACCACCAGGACTCTGTTTTTTCGCCTGATTACTTTACACTTCTCACACCTTGGCTTTACAGATGAACGAACCTTCATTTTAATACCTCCCAACATCAATTGCAAGTTTTATCAAGCTAATTTACTTATTTATGACGATATACTATCCTTCCCCTTGTGGGGTCGTACTTGGAAATTTGTACAGTAACTTTATCCCCGGGAAGGATGCGAATATAATGCATGCGCATTTTCCCAGAAATATGGGCCAGAATCTTCCTACCGTTTTCAAGTTCCACCCGAAACATTGCATTCGGTAAAGGCTCAACAACCGTACCAACTACTTCAATGACATCGTCTTTGGACTTAGCCATTATCTCGCTTCATCCCCTCTCTTTATCACCGTCAAAACCTCCGGACCGTCTTTGGTTACCATAATTGTATGTTCGAAATGGGCCGATAAACCTCCGTCAAGAGTAACCACTGTCCATCCATCCTCAAGAACCCTCACTTTATAATCCTTCTCGTTAACCATGGGTTCAATGGCCAAAACCATACCTTCTTCGATAACCGGCCCTTCCTTTCTTTTGCCAAAATTAGGTATTTGGGGTTCCTCATGTAAAGCAGTACCCACACCGTGACCTACAAAATCACGAACCACCGAAAAGCCTGCTTTTTCGACCGTTTTTTGAATACTCCAGGAAATATCTCCAATCCTTTTGCCAGGCAGCGCATTGCTTATCCCCGCAAAAAGAGCCTTGCGGGCTATCTCAACTAATCTTAAAGCTCGTGGGTTACTGTTTCCCACCACAACACTAAACGCTGCATCCGTATAAAACCCTTCATATACCACTCCGATATCTATACTCACCAAATCTCCTTTTTCAATCACTCTTTCTCCGGGTATGCCATGCACAACCTGGTCGTTAATGGAAACACATATTGAGGCTGGGTATCCTCTATAACCCTTGAAAGCGGGCTGGGCTCCCCGTTCCCTAATGAGGTTCTCTGCCACTTCATCGAGAAAACGGGTTTTTATGCCTGGAGCAATCAAAGTACGAAGCTTTTCTATTACCGAAGCCAGTATTTGCCCACTTCTTTTTATCTTCTTAACATCTTCAGGCGAAGTTATCCTACTCATCTATTGTTTTTGTCTGATTTCCTCTAATAAGGATTTAACACTCTGGTAAACGGCCTCTATTCCGCCTCTGGAAACCACTTCTTTTAAAATCCCCTTAGAGCGGTAAAAATCAATCAAGGGTTGCGTTTGTTCCTCGTAAGTTTTAAGACGCTGAGCAATTACTTCTTCTTTGTCGTCTGGACGCTGAATCAGCCTTCCTCCACACACGTCACATACCTGGTCACGCTTGGGAGGCTTGGAAATCAAATTGTAAGGCGTCTGACACTTCTCACAGATTCTACGTGCAGAAAGTCTCCTAATAACTTCCTGGGGATCCACATTAAAGTATATAACAATGTCCAATGGAGAGCTGGCTTTTTCCAGGATTTTATCAAGTGCCTTTGCCTGAGCAAGAGTGCGTGGAAATCCGTCAAGTATAAAACCTCGTTTCACTTCATCTTGAAGTAACTTTTCCTCCATAATGCCAATTACTACTTCATCGGGAACCAAAAGGCCCGCCTTAACATACTCTTCTGCCTTTTTTCCCCAATCCGTTTGGTTTTTAATGGCCTCTCTTATAATATCTCCAGTAGCAATATGAACAAGACCAAAATCTCTCTCCACCATTTTTGCCTGTGTTCCTTTACCTGCCCCAGGAGGGCCCAAAAAGACAATTCTCATTCAAATTCCTCCTCTGCTTCTTCAGGATTTGCGGATAAAACCTTCATAGTGGCGCATAAGAAGTTGTGCTTCAAGTTGACGAACAGTTTCAATAGCCACACCAACCATTATCAAAATTGCTGTTCCCCCAAAATAAAAAGTAGTAATATTGGTAACCCTGACCAGAATGTTAGGGATTATGGCGATAAAAGCCAGGAAAATAGCTCCCCATAAGGTAATTCGGGAAAGACAACGGTCCAGATATTCTACAGTAGACCTTCCTGGCCGTATTCCCGGGATAAACCCACCATACTTTTTCATGTTGTCCGCAAGTTCAGCCGGGTTGAAAGTAACCGCGGTATAAAAATAAGTGAAGAAAATTATCAAAGCAGCGTAAAGAGAGAGATAGAGAGCAGAATTGGGAGAAAGCATATCGGCAACGGACTTCATAAAGCTTGAACCCTGGAAAAACTGGGCAATGGTAGCTGGAAAAAGGAGGATAGATGAAGCAAAAATGATGGGAATGACTCCTCCCTGGATTACTCGAATGGGTATATGAGTGCTCTGGCCGCCATAAACCCTTCTTCCTACCACTCTCTTGGCATACTGTACCGGGATGCGTCGTTGTGCTTCCTGAAACTCGACCACCATTGCAATAATCAAAATCCAGACAATAAGGTTAATTGCAAATAAAAAGGGATTGATTTCCCCAACTCTAA
Source organism: Candidatus Atribacteria bacterium (assembly GCA_029982245.1). Taxonomy (GTDB): domain Bacteria; phylum Atribacterota; class Atribacteria; order Atribacterales; family Thermatribacteraceae; genus Thermatribacter; species Thermatribacter velox. Next base: position 8,893 of record JARRBX010000021.1, read on the forward strand.
TCATGGAAGTAGTACGAACTATTTGAGGTGCTATACGAGCCACGATACCACCAAAGATGATGAGAGAAACTCCATTTCCCACACCAAAATCAGAAATCATGTCGCCAAGCCACATCAAAAAAATACTCCCTGCAGTAAGGGTCAATATTATGGTTGCCCGATAACCCCATCCAACAGCAGGTAAGACCCCTAGGTTTTCCATCCAAACAGTTATACCAAAACCTTGAATCATGGCCAGCAAAATGGTTCCCCAGCGAGTATACTGGGTTATCTTATCTCTTCCCTCTTCACCGCTTTTGGCCAATTCTTCCAGTTTGGGAACAACTGCTGTCAAAAGCTGCATAATAATTGAAGAATTGATATAGGGCATGATTCCCAAAGCGAGAATGGAAAAATTACTCAGGGCACCACCGGCGAACATGTCCAAAAAGCCAAGCAATCCTCCCTGCGAAAAAACGTTGGCTAAGGCTTTTGGATCAATGCCGGGCACGGGGATATGAGCACCTATTCTAAAAACAACCAGCATGAGCAATGTAAAAACGACCTTCCTTTTCAGGTCGGGTATCTTGAATAGCTTGACCAGAGAATCCCACATTTTCAAAGCACCTCGGCCTTTCCGCCATTCTCTTCTATAAGGGCCTTTGCTTTTTCTGAAAAAGCGTGGGCTTTAACTACCAGATTTGGCGGGCAGTTTCCTTTGGCGAGTATCTTTATTTTGCTCTCTTTGGACTCGATAAGACCAGCTTCATAAAGAACCTCAGGAGTTATTTCCCTAACATCTTTAAGCCGAGAAAGGGCGGCAAGATTAACAATTTCCCATTCTTCGCACCCCAGAGAACGGAAACCGCGCTTGGGGATACGGCGTACCAAGGGCATTTGACCACCTTCGAAACGAGGATGAATCTGTCCACCAGAACGAGCTTTTTGACCTTTCATGCCTCTGCAGGCGGTTTTACCATGACCAGAACCTATGCCCCTACCAACTCTCTTTGGTCTATGAAAAGCACCCTCTGACGGTTTCAAATCCACCAATTTCATAGCAGCTCTTCTCCTTTCACTCAACATTTTCTACTTTCAAAAGATAATCTACCTTTTGAATCATGCCTCTTAAAGAAGGATTGTCTTCCTTAACTACTGTCTGGTTAAGACGCCTAAGACCCAAGGCCTTAAGAGTTCTTTTGTGAGACTCCGGTCTGCCAATGGGACTTTTCAACAGGGTGATCTTTAACTTGTTTCCCATATCCTCTCCTCCTCAGCGTACAAAAAACTCTTTAACGCTTTTCCCTCTTAGTTTCGCAACTTCCCGCGGGTCCTTAAGGTTGCAAAGACCATTCATAGTAGCTCGAGCTACATTAATAGGGTTGTTGCTACCTAGAGATTTAGTTAAAACGTCTTTCACGCCAGCAACCTCAAGAATAGCTCGTACCGCACCACCCGCAATGACTCCGGTACCAGGTGCGGCTGGCTTCAAAACCACCATGCTAGCCCCAAACTCTCCAAGCACTTCGTGAGTTATGGTAGATCCTCGCATTGGAAACTTTATTAAGGATTTCTTGGCCTTTTCTATAGCTTTGCGCACCGCATCGGGTACTTCCTTAGCCTTACCAATCCCAATTCCCGCTACGCCTTCTCCATTACCAACGGCAACCAAAGCCCGAAAACCAAATCTTTTACCACCTTTCACCACTTTGCTGACTCGGTTAACCGCGATTAACTTTTCAGTTAACTCCAGCCCTTCAGGCTTAACTCTTCTGCCTGCTATGTCCATAGCACTTACCTCCTGTAATCTTCCACTCAAAATTGAAGCCCAGCTTCTCTTGCTCCATCAGCCAGAGCCTTTACTCTTCCATGATACTTGTAACCACCACGGTCAAATACTACCTTATTAATGCCAGCATCCAAAGCCTTTTTGCCAATAAGCAGGCCAACTTCTCTCGCCATTTGAGTTTTGGTTCCCTTGAAACCTCTGATTTCTGGAGAAAGGCTCGAAGCAGCAACCAGCGTTTTTCCTTCGTCATCGTTAATAATTTGAGCATATATGTGTCTCAGGCTTCTAAAAACACAAAGCCGGGGTCGCTCCGCAGTGCCATATACTTTTTTTCTAACCCTACGATGTCTGCGCAATCTTTTCTCTTTGCGTTCTTCAACACGCATGCTCTTCTTCCTCCTCTATTTCGCCATAGCTTTACCTTGCTTGCGCCGAATGACTTCACCCACGTACTTTATACCAGTACCTTTGTACGGTTCAGGTTTTCTGAGCTTCCTTATGTCAGCAGCGACCTGCCCTACCTTTTCCTTATCAATTCCCTTAACTTTTATAATTTGCTGGCCTTCAACCTCGAAAGAAATCCCCTCTGGTGGTTCTATCTCTACAGGATGGGAAAACCCAAGGCTCAAAACCAGGGTGTCACCCTTCTTCTGGGCACGATAACCCAAACCACTGAGCTCCAGGGATTTTTCAAAACCTTTAGATACACCCTCAACCATGTTGGCTATCAAAGTACGTGTCAAGCCAAACAGCGACTTATCGAGCTTGCTATCCCCCTGAGGAACTACGACCACCACATTATCTCTTTTCTCTATACGCATTCTGGGGTGAAATTCCTTCTCAAGAACCCCCTTTGGGCCCCTAACTCTCACGAGGTTTCCTTCTATTTCAACCTCAACTCCCTGGGGTATGTTTATTGGTTTCTTACCAATACGAGACATGCTCCAATCCTCCCTCACCAAATATAACAGATAACTTCTCCTCCAACTCCAAGTCTCCTTGCCTCTTTGCCAGTTAATACACCCTTGGAAGTGGAAACCACTACAGTACCCATCCCACCAAGCAAAATGGGAATCTCATCCTTTCCAACGTAAACTCTTAAACCAGGCTTACTGATTCTTCGTAAACCATTGATTACCCGTTCCCGATTAGGGCCATACTTCAAAAAAATAATCAAATCTCTCTTAGGACCATCGGAATCAGTTACTTTGTAATCCTCAATGTAACCCTCCTGCTTCATAATTCGCGCAATTTCTATTTTAAGCTTTGAAGCAGGAATAGACACGCTTCCCTTACGAGCCTTTAGAGCATTCCTAATTCTCGTCAACATATCAGCAATAGGGTCTGTATGCGCCATAGTACTCCCCTTCCTACCAACTGGATTTCGTAACACCAGGTATTTCTCCTCTACCAGCAAGGGTTCTGAAACAAATTCGGCATATTCCAAAATCTCTCAAATAACCCCGAGGACGACCACACAAGCTACAACGGTTACGATAGCGAACCTTGAATTTATAACCTCTCTTATTTCTCTCTATCTTTGCCTTACGAGCCATTGCTCATCCTCCCTTACGATTTGCGAAAAGGTAAGCCAAGCAACTCGAGTAAAGCCCTGGCTTCTTCATCGTTTTTTGCAGTGGTAACAAACGATATATTCATACCCCTTACTCGCTCCACTTTATCGTAGCTTATTTCGGGAAAAATTAGCTGCTCTTCAATGCCTATGGTGCAATTACCTCTCCCGTCAAAACAACTATCCGGAAAACCCCGAAAATCTCTGATACGTGCAATCGCAATGTTGAAAAAGCGATCCAGGAACTCGTACATCCTATCTCCTCTTAAGGTCACTTTGCAACCAATGGCCATCCCTTTCCGCAACTTAAAATTCGATATAGATTTTCTTGCTCGAGTAACAAGTGGTTTTTGCCCGGTAATAAGGGACAATTCCTCTATTGCCAAATCAAGATACCGGGAGTTTTGCGTTGCATCGCCAACACCCATATTGATAACCACTTTCTCAAGTTTAGGAACCTGCATCGGATTTTTATATCCAAAACGTTTCAATAGTGCAGGAACCACTTCATTTTTATATTTTTCCTTAACAACCGACACGGTAGCTCCTCCTCAAACTATACTTTGTCAATAATTTCTCCGCACTTTTTGCATATTCTGACTCTGAAATCGGAACCAGAAACACGTTCTCTCCTGATGCGTGTGAGTTGATTACATCTGCTACAAACCAGACGCAGATTGGAAATCCGCAAGGGATTTTCTTTTTCGATAATCCCTCCCTGTGGATTATCCTGGGTAGGACGGGTGTGCTTTTTGACCATATTCACACCTTCCACAATTGCTTTACCATCTTGAGGAAAAATACTTAAAATTTTTCCTCTTTTGCCTTTATCCTTGCCTCTAATGACTTCAACAAGGTCACCCTTTTTCAAAGGCACTTTTACCTGGTTCATGCTATACACCTCTCAAACAACTTCCGGGGCTAAAGAAACTATCCGCATAAACTGCCTATCTCGCAATTCGCGACCAACAGGCCCAAAAATACGTGTACCCCGAGGCACATTTTGATTGTTGATTAACACGGCAGCATTATCGTCAAAGCGAATAACCGTACCATCTTCTCTGGCAACTTCTTTCCTGGTACGAACCACAACTGCTCGTACCACTTCTCCCTTTTTAACATTGGAGTTAGGTTCAGCTTCTTTCACCGAAGCAATAATTATATCACCAATACTTGCATAACGACGATTCGAACCACCCATAACCCTTATGCACATTATTTTTTTGGCTCCAGTATTATCAGCAACCTCAAGCATTGTAGTTGGTTGAATCAATTTCCTCTCCTCCCTCTTCTACACTTCTTTCCAGAACAGTCACTACTCTCCAGCGCTTGGTTTTGCTGAGTGGTCGAGTTTCTTCAATAAGCACCTTATCGCCAAGTTTACAGGTATTAGCTTCATCATGAGCCTTAAATTTGCGTTTTCTTTTGACTTTCTTGCCATAGAGAGGATGCTCGCTTAAGCGAATCACTTCCACCACCACTGTTTTATCCATAGCGTCACTTATCACTGTGCCAACCAATCTCTTGGGACCTGGCATGTTATTGAACCTCCCGCTGTTTAGCCGCTAATTCTCGTTCTCGCTGAATAGTTTTAATCCTTGCAATATCCCGTTTTACCAATCTTATCCGACGAGGATTCCTGAGTTGCCCAGTAATAGCTTGAAAACGTAAGTTAAAAAGCTCTGTACGTAAATCTTTTAGTTTTTGATTGAGTTCCTCATCGGTCATGTTACGCAGTTCGGAAGCCTTCATCACAATCACCACCTATTCCGTCTGTCGTTCAACTATACGGGTTTTAACAGGCAACTTAAATGAGGCAACCCTTAAAGCTTCAAATGCTGTTTCACGATCCACTCCAGCAATTTCGAAAAGAATTCTTCCTGGCTTCACCACTGCAACCCAACCCTCTACGGGGCCTTTACCCTTACCCATTCTTGATTCAGTGGGCTTTTTGGTGTATGGCTTATCAGGGAAAATGCGAATCCAGATTTTTCCTTTCTTAATATGCCTTGATATCGCGACTCGTGCAGCCTCTATTTGGGGATTGGTAATCCAAGCTGGCTGTAAAGCCTGCAAACCAAAATCTCCAAAGTCAACTTCACACCCTCTATAAGCAACTCCGGTCATTCTACCACGATGCTGTTTTCTATACTTAACTCTCTTCGGTATCAACATAGTCCTCAAGCTCCTCCTCGTAAATTTCCTCCTGGGGCATAGTAATTTCTCCTTCCAGGGTTTCGCCAGGAGAGATTACCTCACCCTTAAAGATCCATACCTTAACGCCAATTTTTCCATAAGTAGTAAGAGCTTCAGCAAATCCGTAATCAATATCGGCTCTGAGTGTATGCAAGGGCAAACGACCTTCTCGATACCATTCTTCTCGAGCTATTTCTGCTCCTCCCAGTCGCCCCGAACAAGAAATCTTAATGCCTTTAGCCCCCATTCTCAAAGCACGAGCAATAGCCTGTTTCATAGCTCTACGGTAAGAGATACGTCGCTCAATCTGAAAAGCAATGTTCTCTGCAACCAACTGGGCATCAATCTCAGGCACGGGAACTTCCTCAACTGAAATCTGGATGTTTTTGTTGCCTACCATATCCTGTATTTCTTGCCTGAGCTTTTCCACCTCAGAACCTTTTCTCCCAATTACTATTCCCGGGCGAGCTGTTTTGATCACTATCTTTAGCTGGTTCGCCAAGCGCTCGATATTGATTTGCGAAACACCAGCGCGGTATAGTTTTTCTTTAATGTAACGACGAATTTTTAAGTCCTCAAGAAGGAAATCACGATATTTATCTTCCGAAAACCAGCGCGACTGCCAATCCTTGACTATGCCCAATCTAAGACCAATAGGATTTACTTTTTGTCCCAAGTTAACGTCCCTCCTCCGCTTCGGCAACATAGACAGTAATATGCGATGTTCTCTTGCGAATGATATCAGCACGACCCATAGCTCTTGGTCTCACTCGTTTCATGGTGGGACCAGTATCAACGTAAGCTCTGGAAACGATAAGCTTTTCGACGTCAAGGTTCCAGTTATTTTCGGCATTAGCAATAGCAGACTGTAACACCTTTTTCACCAGGCGAGCCGATTTTTTAGGAATAAAGCTCAAGATACTCAACGCTTCCTGAGCACTTTTGCCCTTTATAAGGTTTACCGCTTGTCTAGCTTTTCTGGGTGAAATACGAACATGCCGAGCTACTGCTCTAACTTCCATTATCAATACCTCCCCTACTTAAGCGCGGTAGAGCGCTCTGTGGGATTACCATGGCCTCTAAAAGTTCGTGTTGGAGCAAATTCTCCCAATCTGTGACCAACCATCTGCTCAGTTATGTATACAGGAACATGCTTGCGACCATTGTAAACCGCAATGGTATGTCCTACCATTTCAGGAATAATCACACATGCTCTGCACCAAGTCTTGATCACTCTTTTCTCGCCTCTTTTATTAAGCTCTTCTATTCTCTTCCTGAGTTTTGGATCGACAAAAGGTCCTTTCTTGGTTGACCTACCCACCTGTTATTCGCCCCCTACTTTCTTCTTTTAACAATCCACTTATCGGTTTGTTTATTCTTTCTGGTTTTAAATCCTTTCGTCAGAAGGCCCCAGGGGCTAACCGGTTGCCGTCCTCCGTGAGCCCGCCCTTCACCACCACCGTGAGGATGATCAATGGGGTTCATAGCAACACCACGAACTGTGGGCCGTATCCCCAACCAGCGTTTCCTCCCCGCTTTACCAATGGTAATGTTTTCATGATCGACGTTGCCCACCTGTCCTACCGTGGCAAAACAATCCAAGTGCACCAGTCTAATTTCTCCCGAAGCCAGACGAACTTGAGCATAATCGCCTTCTTTCGCCATCAGTTGAGCATAAGCTCCAGCTGCCCTGGCTAACTGTCCTCCTTTTCCCCTGCGAAGCTCAATGTTGTGGATGATGGTACCCACCGGGATGTTCCTGAGCGGTAAAGCATTTCCAGGTCTAATATCAACGTTCTCACCGCTCATCAATACATCTCCAACCTTCACACCCAAAGGAGCCAAAATATAACGCTTCTCACCATCAGCATATTTGAGAAGAGCAATCCGTGCTGAGCGATTAGGATCATACTCTATGCTCTCCACAGTAGCTGGAATGTTAAATTTATCTCTTTTAAAATCAATTAAGCGATACTTTCTTTTGTGACCGCCACCGCGATGCCTTACTGAAATTCTCCCCTGATTATCACGTCCAGCTTTCCGCTTCAAGGACACCAAGAGGGATTTCTGGGGTTCAGCTCCCGGCGTAAGTTCTTCAAAGGTATACCCGGTCATCTGTCTTCTACCAGGTGTTACCGGTTTATATTCTTTAATGCTCGCCATCCTACTCGCTCCTTTTGCTCCGCTTAACTTATATCAAAGGCTTTAATTCTTTCACCAGGTTTCACATAGACAATAGCTTTTTTCCAGGAAGCAGTTCTACCCTCAAACCTACCTAACCTTTTCTTCTTGCTTGGAACGTTCACGGTATTAACCTTCAAAACAGTAACTCCAAACATCTCCTGAACAGCTTTTTTAATTTCACTCTTGGTAGCTTTAGGGTTAACCTTGAAAACATATTTATTCTCTTCCTGGAGCTTTACTGCCTTCTCGGTAATTATTGGGTGTATGATGATCTCTCTATCCACACTCATTTATTTAACACCTCCCACAAAGAGAGGAAAGCCGGCTTCTCAAAAACCACATTTTCAAATTTCAAAAGATGATAGGTAGATACAGAGTTAACAGGTAGCACGTCAACATTTTCGAGATTAGAAAAAGACCGTAAAATATTTTCGTTCTTGGAGACAGTTACCACCAGTGTGCTTCCTTTTAAACCCAAATTAGTTAAAAGCTTGACTGCTTCTTTGGTTTTCGGTTGTTCCAGCAAAAGATTCTCCACTACACGTAAGCTTCCCTCTTTTATTTTTGCAAGCAGCGATTGTAGCATTGCCTGACGCTTCTCTTTTTTGTTAAGAGAAAAGTAATAAGAGCGAGGACGAGGCCCAAAAACCACTCCTCCGCCACGCCATATAGGGGAACGTATACTTCCATGTCTTGCTCTTCCGGTGCCTTTTTGACGCCAGGGTTTTCTCCCTCCACCACTGACTTCTCCCCGAGTCTTGGTTTTTACCGTTCCTCTTCTTTGGTTATCAAGATAGGATTTAACAGCGAGAAATAAGAGATGGGTATTCATTCCTTCATCAACCATCTCTTCAATAACCAGCTGGTCCACCGTTTTACCTTCTCTATCGAACACCGCTATTTCCATCCTATTTCTCCTCCCATGCTAAGAAGCACATTTTTTGATGAGAACAGTGCCTCCTGTGGGACCAGGGACTGCTCCCTTCACCAAGAGCAAGTTTCTTTCTTCGTTCACAGCCACCACTTCTAAGTTGCGAACAGTAACTCTCTCTCCACCCATGCGACCAGGCAAACCTTTACCTTTGAACACTCGTTCTGGGTCCGTCGCGCCAATAGAACCAGGGCGACGATAGAACATCGAACCGTGAGAAGCAGGTCCACCTCCATAGCCAAAGCGCTTGACAACTCCAGCAAAACCCTTGCCTTTAGATTGTCCAGTAACGTTTACCCGATCACCAACCTTAAAACCACTTACTTTGAGTTCCTGTCCTACTTGATAATTTTCTGTATCCTTAAATCTAAACTCTCTGAAAATTCGCAGAGGTGGGAGGTTGGCCTTTTTCAAAATTCCAAGCAACGGTTTATTAAGCTTCTTTTCTCTGGTCTCTCCATAACTAAGCTTCAGGGCTTCGTAACCATCTACTTCCCTGGTTTTTTTCTGAACCACGAAACAGGGGCCACATTTGATAACTGTAACCGGAATAACTCGGCCAGCCTGGTCAAACACCCTCGTCATGCCTATTTTTTCACCAATCATGCCATACTCAACCACTTTCATCTCTCTCTCTCCTTCCACCCCAGTGCTACAGCTTTATCTCTATATCCACACCAGCAGGCAAATCCAGATGCATCAATGCATCGACAGTCTTAGGGTTAGGGTCAATGATATCTATCATTCTTTTGTGAGTCCTTATTTCAAACTGTTCCCGAGACTTTTTGTCGACGTGAGGAGAACGCAAAACAGTATATCTCACGATCTCTGTAGGCAGAGGTATAGGCCCTGCTACCTGAGCACCTGTTCTTTCCGCTGTATGAACAATCTTCAAAGCCGACTGATCCAGGATTTTATGATCGTAAGCCTTTAACTTTATCCTTATTCTCTGGGCCACTTTCCATGCCTCCCCAAAAATTCAAATATGAACACAGCAACCTCCACAGTTACTCTATAATCTCAGTTACCACACCTGCTCCAACCGTTCTACCACCTTCACGAATAGCAAAGCGTAATCCTTTCTCCATGGCAATGGGGTAGATGAGCTTTACTTCCAGGTTGGCATTGTCTCCAGGCATGACCATTTCCACACCTTCAGGGAGTTTGATTTCTCCAGTAACGTCAGTGGTGCGGAAATAGAACTGGGGACGATAACCGTTGAAGAAGGGGGTATGTCGTCCACCCTCTTCTTTGGTGAGCACATAGACTTCAGCTTTGAAGTGGGTATGTGGAGTGATAGAACCAGGTGCAGCCAGAACCTGTCCTCGCTCTACCTCTTTCTTCTCAATACCTCGCAGCAGAACACCAATGTTGTCTCCGGCCTGGGCTTCATCGAGGATTTTGCGGAACATCTCAATGCCGGTGACCACGGTCTTTTTGATCTCATGAGAAAGTCCCACAATTTCCACCTGGTCACCAAGGTGCAGGACTCCACGCTCCACTCTTCCGGTAACCACAGTACCACGACCGGTGATGGAGAAAACGTCCTCAATAGGCATCAGGAAGGGTTTGTCCAGTTCACGCTGGGGAAGAGGAATGTACTCATCCATGGCATCCAGGAGTTCCCAGATTTTACCACACCACTCACACTCTCGCTTACCACAGCCACACTCCAAGGCTTTGAGAGCACTGCCTACCACTACCGGCACATCGTCTCCTGGGAACTCATAGCGGTTGAGCAGATCCCGCACTTCCATTTCCACCAGCTCTATGAGCTCTGGGTCATCCACCATGTCAGCTTTATTCATGAAGACTACAATGTAGGGCACCTCTACCTGACGGGAGAGGAGAATGTGCTCCCGGGTCTGAGGCATAGGACCATCAGCAGCAGAGACCACCAAGATGGCACCATCCATCTGGGCAGCTCCAGTAATCATGTTCTTGACGTAGTCAGCATGCCCAGGGCAGTCGATGTGGGCATAGTGCCTTTTTTCAGTCTCATACTCCACG
>JARRBX010000022.1 GCA_029982245.1 Candidatus Atribacteria bacterium
ATCATCCAGATTGGCGCTCGCAATATGCAGAATTTTGAACTCCTGAAAAAGGTAGCCATCCTGGGTAAACCCGTGTTGCTGAAGCGTGGGCTTTCAGCAACAATTGAAGACTGGCTCCTGGCTGCGGAATACATTCTAAGTTTGGGTAATTTCCAGGTCATTCTTTGTGAACGGGGTATTCGGACTATTGAGCGCTTTACCCGCAATACACTCGATTTGAACGCCATACCGGTGGTGAAAGACTTAAGTCATCTGCCGGTGTTTGTTGATCCCAGTCATGGCACTGGGTTGAGAGAAAAAGTTATTCCCATGGCCCTGGCGGGTGTTTCCTGTGGTGCTGATGGTGTTATGGTGGAGGTTCACCATGCTCCCGAACAAGCACTTTCTGATGGTCCTCAGAGCTTGTATCCGGAGCAGTTCAGAAGGCTGGTCAACAACCTTCAGGTCATCAGCGTGATAGTTGGCAAAGAGCTAAGTAAAGAGAAGGGTCCTACTGGTGCTTCACCTGCTTTTGTTTCTGAATCTTTTTCTCAGTTTAGAGTGGCCTTTTTAGGAGAAAAAGGTTCTTTCAGCTCTCAGGTGGCGCAAAAAGCTTTTCCCAGAGATTCCCAGTTTATTTCCTGTTACACCTTTCGAGAGGTGTTCGAAAAAGTAGCCAGCGGTGAAGCAACCCACGGGGTGGTCCCGATTGAAAACACCATTACTGGTAGCATTCATGCTAACTATGATTTATTGCTGGATTTTCCCGAGATTTTCGTGGTTGGAGAGCGGTTTATTAAAGTGTCTCAACATCTTGGTGTATATCCAGGTACTGGGGTAGGAGATATCCAGTTTCTCTTTGCTCATCCTCAGGCCTTTTCACAGTGTTCCAGATTTCTCGAATCCCTGAAAGGAGTAAAAATTATTGACGTTGGCAATACCGAAGAGGCGGCTCGAAAAGCTTCCGAGTTTGGCAAAGGTAGTGCATGCATATCGAGTGAAGAGGCGATTCGTAAGCATGGCCTGGAGCTCCTTGAGGAAGACGTTGAGGATACACCCTGCAATTTTACTCGTTTTCTCATCCTTTCGAGGTATTTTGAGCCCCGCAAGGAACATGATAAGGTTTCCTGTGTTTTTCGAATTCCCAATCGTTCAGGGGCGCTGTTTGAGGTGCTGGAGGTATTTTACGCCCGCTCGATAAACCTGATTAAGCTGGAATCCCGGCCCATACCAGGTGAACCCTGGGAGTATCTTTTTTACGTAGATTGGGAAGGAAACTTGATTGATACAAAGTTTGGAGAAGCCCTGGAAGAGCTCAAAAAGAAAACCACATTTCTTCGTATCTTGGGTAGCTATAACAATCGCTGGAAACTACTAAAGAAAAACTAAAAAGTGAGTCGTGGTTTTTTGATGAGCAATCTCTTGACAGCGAATAAAGGGACTGTATAATGAGATTCAGTTTCTACCGAACGGTCAGTCGATAAGTGAGCGCTGGAGGAGGAGAAAACATGCAGAAACTGGCTCAGTGGGTTGTAAAATATGCCTGGCCTATTTTCATTGCCACTTTGGTGGTTACTTTCGTGTTTGGTTATTTGCTTCGGGATCTTCGTTTTGAGGATGACGTGACCAAGTACCTCCCTGAGAGTGACCCCGAAGTTTCCTTCTATGATTCTCTTAAGGACAAATTCTCAGGCTTTCAGACCAAGTCTCTGATTGTAGGCATTGAATTTGACGACCTGTTCACTGTGGAACATCTCCAGGGTCTTAACAAACTGGTAGAGGAGATAGAGAAGCTTCCTTTTGTGAGAAACGTTTCTGCTTTGACCAACATGCCCAAAATCGTCAGCACCGAGTTTGGGGTTGAAGTCAAAGAGGTTGTCGAGGTGTTGCCTGAGAGTGAAGCAGAAGCTAAAAAGCTCAGAGAAGAACTTCAAGGGGACGAACTCATCTGGGGTAAGATGGTTACCGAAGATGGCAAAGCCACTCTGGTGGTGATTTCTTTCTATGACGATGTCGATGAATATAAAGCTATTGAGGAAGTGGAAGCACTCTGTGAGAAGTATAATCCTGGTGGCAAGATAACCACTTTTGGTGTCCCGGTCATCACTCGCCTTATGGCCAGAGATTCTCGGCGTACCATGGGTACTTTAACTCCTTTTGCTGCTCTGGTTTTGATGGTAGTGCTCTACTGGGGTTTTCGGGCGCTGCGGGGAGTATTACCACCAATATTTATTTCGCTTCTTTCCTCGGTATGGGTTCTGGGTTCTGCCGTAGTTATGGGTAAATCCTTGACGGTGATTGCTTCTGCTATGCCAGTTTTGCTACTCTCCCTGGTTACTGCATACGGCATTCATTTTATAAACCGTTATTACGAAGAAAGAGCCAGCCTAAATGGCCCGGAGGCTTCAGCAGCAACCTTCCGGGATATTTTTGTTCCCATTCTGATGAGCGCTTTGACCACCATAGGTGGTTTTCTTTCCCTGCTCACTGCTGAAATAAAGCCCATTTCCGACTTTGGTCTGTATTCAGCGCTGGGTATTTTCTTTGGCATGATTTTGGCAACTTTTTCCTTAGGAGCTTTTTATGCCATTTTTGTGCCCCGCAAGGTTCCGAATCACTTCAAAGTGCTTCACCAGCAAAGAGAAAAAGGAGACCTGATCAGCCGTTTCCTGAAATTCGTTGCCAGGTCAGTGGTACACCATAAAAAAGCTACGATTTTCTTCATTATTGCAGTAATGGCATTTTTCACTCTGGGAATTCCTCGCATCAATGTGGAAACCTCGGTGGAAGCACAGATGGGTAAAAACCATCCCATCACCTTGCTGCTCAACTACTTTAAAGAACGTTTTGGGAGCACCGATTATAACTATCTCTACGTGCGCTCTCAGAATGTCAAGGAACCCTTTGTGCTTCGAGAAATGATACGCATTGGAAAATATGCTGCTCGGTTCAAAAACTTTGAAGACGCTTCCTCTCTGGCTACCTTTCTTGTGGATTTAAATAAAGCCATGGAGGGATGGAAGGCAATTCCCGCAGAACGTGAGAAGATTGATAACCTGTGGTTTTTCGCTCAGGATAATAGCTACCTTAAGGGTAGAATAAGTGAAAATGAAGATGAAACCCTGGTAGAATTCAGTGCTGAAGAGACTTCCTCTGCGGAACTGAGAAAAGAAGTGGCAGCACTGAAAGAATTTCTTGAGAATCGCCCTCACAGGGTAAAGATGGTTTCGGTGCAAGAGCCTGGCGCACTTGATATTTTGGTAAACACTATGGTGGAGGACCTACAGATTTTCGGGCTTGAAATCCCTGACCCGAGTTCACTTAAAAGAGAAATAAAAGCCATTACTGAAAAACCGATTGAGGAATTTATTGGTCAGGGAGCAAATTTTGCTTCGCTGGTCGCTCACGATGCTACCCTGGAGATTGAGGACTTAGGCTTAAGCGTAGAGGAAGTGGCGTCGGTTCTTGGGCGTTATTACCAAGATGAGAATCCCGTTCTTTCCATTTCTGAATTGCTTGAAAAGGAGCTGGATTTGAGCGAGGATGACGCATTATACCTTGAGGAAGTGCTCAAGAATTCCGAGTTACGTATTGCCCAGCGGTTGAAGGTGGAAACAGTAAGGAAGGTAGTGGAAAACACAGTTGGTAGAAGACTGGATGAGGATTTCGACTTTGTCTTTTACCAGGTACTCGATGAATGGGTTTACCTGCCCGCTTCAGATGGGTCAGTGAGTGTTGAGTATCGGGTGACAGGTACCCCGATCATAACCAACTATGTTAACAGCAAGCTCTTTAATCAGCAGGCTCGCAGTATGTTTTTAGCTTTTGTCATTGTTTTTGGGCTTTTGCTATTACAGTTACGCTCATTACGCAAAGCTTCGATAGCGATCGTTCCCATATTGTTAACCGTTTACACTTCATTTGGAATTATGGGGCTTTTGAAGATCCCCCTCAACGTTGCCACTTTGATGGTAGCCAGCATTGCCATTGGTGCTGGTATTGATTATACCATCCATTTTGTTTCGCGCTGGTATCGTGAAGTGAGCCTGCAGAACCCTAAAGCGCTTGTGACTACCATGGTAAGTTCAGGTAGGGGTATTGTTTTGAATTCGCTCGCGGTGGCAGCTGGTAGTTACGTTCTTGCCACAGGCAAAATAAGCATGCTTCGTATGTTTGGAAGTCTGATTGGTACAGTGCTTCTGGTAAGTGTTCTCTATGCTCTGGTGCTTTTACCTTTGCTCTTGCACGCCGAAAGTTATTTGGGTAACAATTCTCATAAAAGCTTTCAAGAACAATCGGGAGGTGGCGAGGCATGAGAAAATACTGGCTTTGGATAGGAACTTTTGTGCTGGCTTGGGTTTTGTTTGGTGGGATCGTTTGGGCGCTCACAGCTGATGAAATACTGGATGAAGTAGAGAAGCGTCGCACTGATTTTGTTACTCAGCGCAGTGAGGCCAAGATGATTCTAGTGGATGAAAACGGCAAGGAAGAAGTGCGAGAAGTGGTGATGTACTCTAAAGACGAAGGAGACGATACCATATCGCTTATCGTAAGATTTTTGAGTCCCGCTGATGTTGAGGGAGTTACTCTTTTAAGCATTAAAGGTGGAGAAAAAATATACCTTTACATGCCTGCTTATCGTAAGGTGCGCAGGATTGCTGGCTCTGGTAAAAAAGAAAAGTTTATGGGCACCGATTTTAGTTACGATGATCTTTCCCAGAGTTACGGAAGGGAAGATTATGAGGCGACTCTTTTAAGGGAAGACGAAGAGAACTACTATTTGGAGCTCAGACCCTTTGAGGAAGATAGTGATTACTCTAAGCTGGTTATGACTGTGGACAAGGAGAAGTTTTATTTCAAAAAGATAGAGTTTTATGATCTGGAAGGCAATTTGTGGAAAGAACTCCAGGTTTTGGAAATCGAAGAAGATGAGGAAGGCAAAATAACCATTTTGAAAATGTCCTTCAAAGACCTGAAGGAAAACCATGAAACTCGTATAGAAACAGTTAAGCACGAGGAAGACATACCTTTGCCTGATAATTTCTTTAGCGTGCGCACCATACAAAGACCCGAGCTTTAAGGTGGTTGACGATGAAAAAAGCTCTTCCTTTTCTGACAGTTATTTTGCTTTTGTTTTTTGGGTATTCGGCCTTTTCTTCCCAGTTGAGCGGTGAAGCAGAGATCTTTTCCAGCTACGATTTCTCCACGGGAAACCTTGATTACGGAACGCGAGTGGATCTTGATTATGTTACTTCTATTAGTAATAGCGATTATTTCTTTCAACTTGGCTTACTCTTGAAATACCAGGATGAGAACAATTTTAGGCCTCTCCGAATTAAGGAGGCGTATCTCCAGGGAGTTCAAGCTCCCTGGGAGGAAGTCGATTTCAAACTGGGGCTTTTGCAGTTGACCTGGGGTGCGAGTGACGTTATGAGTCCTGTGGATTCAATCAATCCTCGTCCTTTCTCGGCTTCGCTGAGTGAAGAAGCACTTGAAGATAAGATTCCCATTCCAGCACTGGACGCAGAGTGGTATTTTAGTGACTTCTGGTCGTTGGAATTTCTATATCAGGTAGATTTCATTTCCAATTTTGTTCCTGCTTCAGTGGAGGAACAGCTTTTCGCTGGAAGGCTCCTGTCACAGTTTTCGGGTCTTAATCCCGAAGCACTCACGCTTTCCATCGAGAAAGAGCACCCAGAAGTAGGCTTTGCATCGCCTATTTGGGCCATTCGCGCTCGAGGTATGGTAAGTGGTATCGATGTAGCTTTTAGCTTCTATCACGGCTATTTTCTCTCTGCGTATCCCCGCTCTACTGACATTGTTATTAGTGCTGATTCCTCATCCACAGTTCAGTCTGTCTGGGGTTTTCCAGAGCGTTCCATACTGGGCCTTGAGTTTCAAGGTGAACTCTCTGCTCTGGAGGGTTCCACTTTTAGGGGCGACCTGGCCTTGGTTTTTCCAGAAAAGTGGGAACATCGGGTTACGGTGTATTATCCAGATGGAAGTTTGGAAACGTTCACTGATACCACTTTTACTTCTCCTTATTTGAAGGCAAGCTTAGGAGTGGATTATACTACAGAAAACGACTGGTATTTCAGCATAAATTATCTACTTGGCAACCCCTTTGAAGAAGGTAAAGATGTTTCGTCATACCTTTACTTTCATACTGACTACACCACAGAGGATGGCAAGTGGAAACCCATGTTAACTTCGGTTTTGAGTCTCCAAGATGGAAGCATGGTCAACATGCTTGGGGCTACTTATAAGCCCCGGGACGGCTGGGAAGTTAGTTTTAATTTTTCGTTCTCAAGTGGTGCTCCAAATAGTAAGCTTGGTTCTTTGAGTGACGGAGTTTTTCTGAGTGTGGATTACAGTTTCTGAGGGTAAGGAATGAACAGGAAACAGCAGATTATTGAGGCAGCAAAGAAAGTTTTTGCCCAAAAAAGTTTTTTCGAAGCTACTGTCGAAGACATTGCTCGCGAGTCGGGAGTGAAGAAAGCTACGCTCTATTACTATTTTGAAAGCAAGCTGGATATCTTTATAGCGCTCATTGAGGAAACACTGAGTAGCATATCCGAGCGCATGATGAAACTCGATTTTTCCGAACCCAGGGGAAAAGTGGTGGCTGACATAATCGACTGTTACTTTACGCTCTTTGAGGAAAAAAGAGACCTCCTGGTGATTATTCAACGGGCGGGTCACGATTTTCTTCACCATCCAGAGGCTAAATCCAAGTTAAGCGCGCTGAAGGAACGTTTTGAGGAATACCTTCGTGAGGTAGGTTGGAAGCTGCACCCTGTGGTTACCAGGCACGGAAAAGAGTTTTCCGGTGCAGATTTTTTTAAAGCCATCACTTTTTCCCTTATTGGTTTTTTTAGTTTCAGTGTTCACACCGATATGGAAGAGAGTGATGTTTTTCGAGAGCTTTTTAGAGAGGTTTTTGCGGCCTCTTTAAGTGAATAAAGGAGGAGAAAGACAGTGCTGGTAGATTTGAGGCGGGATACCATAACTCTTCCCACCGAGAAGATGCGGGAGCGAGCTTTTGCAGCCCCTCTTGGAGATTCAGTTTATGGTGAAGACCCCCTGCAAAACCAGCTTGAGGAATATGCTGCCCATCTTCTGGGCAAAGAGGCTTCCATATTTGTGCCCAGTGGAACCATGGGTAATCTGGTTGCTCTTCTTACGCATACCCAGAGAGGTGAGGAAGTTATACTCGAAGAAAACGCCCACATCAGGACATCTGAGACTGGTGGCATTGCCTGCGTAGCTGGTCTTATGGTGCGAACGCTGAAAGGGGAAGATGGTCTCCCCGAACCTCAGGCGATAGAAAATGCTATTCGGCCTGATAACATCCACTATCCCCGAACCTCTCTTATCTGTATGGAGAGTTCTCATTACCGTTATGGAGGGATTGTACCACCTCTTGAGAAAATGAGAGCCGTAAAAGCTCTTGCTGAACGGTACAATCTTTCGGTGCATCTTGACGGGGCACGACTTTTTAACTCGGCTCTATATCTGGGTGTTGAAGTACGTGAACTTGCTGCCTGTGCGGACTCGGTTATGATATCCCTTTCCAAAGGACTTGCTGCACCAATTGGTTCTGTTCTTGCTGGCTCCCGGGAGTTTATCGCAAGAGCGAAGCGCTTCCGCAAAATGCTCGGTGGTGGTATGCGCCAAACTGGGTGGTTGTGTGCTTGTGGTCTTGAAGCGCTTTCTCCAGAAAACATCGCTCACCTTGCAGAGGATCATCGCAATGCAAAAGCACTGGCTATGGGCATTTCTCAAATTCCAGGGATAAAAGTTGACCTTGCTAAGGTGCATACCAACTTTGTGGTTGCCGAGCTGGAGGGAGATGTATCTTCGGAGACCTTTCTTGCAAAGTTAAAAGATAAGGGTGTTCTTGCCACCAGAGTTGACACAAAAAGAGTGAGATTTGTTACCTCACGCCAAGTAGACGAAAATGGGATTCGTTATGCCATTTGTGCCGTGGAAGAGGTGATGAAAGAGATCACTGATTAGGTTTTATTTTTTGCAGGGAAGGGGTATAATAAAACAAAAGTTTGAAGAGAGTTTTTGGTGATGACCAGGAATTCTAAGGAGCCGGAGCTTTTCGCTCCTCCAGAGAAAGTTCGGCAGCCTCTTGCTGCTCGAATGCGGCCCAGAACACTTGATGAACTGGTTGGACAAGCGCATCTTACCGGTCCCGAAGGAGCTTTGCGCCGAATAGTGGAGACTGGTTATTTGCCTTCTTTAATCTTTTGGGGGCCTCCTGGCAGTGGCAAAACGTCGGCAGCTTTCATTCTGGCTGATCTCTTGCATTATGCATTTCTTGCCATAAGTGCGGTATCTTCCGGGATTAAAGAAATCAAGGAAGCCATAAAGGAAGCAGAGAACAATTTTTCTCTTTATGGCAAAAAAACCATTTTTTTCATTGATGAAATTCACCGTTTTCATAAAGGTCAACAGAGCGTCCTTTTGCCCTATGTGGAGGAGGGAGTAGTAACCTTAATTGGTTCAACTACCGAAAACCCATCTTTTGAAGTAATTGCCCCCCTTCTTTCCCGGGTTCAAGTGCTGGTCTTCAATAAAATATCTTCTGAAGAACTGCTTGCCCTGCTTCAAAGGGCTCTGTCAGATCCGCGGGGACTTGATGGTAAGGCTTTAGAAGTAACCAATGAAGCCTTACAATTCATTTGTGAACTTTCCGATGGTGATGCTCGACGAGCGTTGAATTTTTTGGAATTTGCTTATTTAACTGCCCGGAAAGAGAAGAGAAAACTGGACCTTGCTTTTGCGAAGAAGCTTTTTGGGCGCCATACTTTCCTTTACGATAAATCTGGTGAAGCCCATTACGACCTGCTTTCTGCATACCACAAGAGTTTAAGGGGGAGTGACCCCGATGCGGCACTCTACTGGATGTGCCGCATGCTTGAAGCTGGAGAAGCACCCAGCGCTATTGCGCGCCGATTGATAGCCTGTGCCTCAGAGGATGTTGGCAACGCAGACCCTTATGCTTTGCTTTTGGCAACCGCTGCTTGGGAAGCGTATAATTTCCTGGGAGAGCCAGAGGGAAGATTAGCGCTGGCGCAGGCAACCATTTATGTGGCCTGTGCTCCCAAGAGCAATGCCTCTTACCGTGCACTCCAGGAGGCTACTGCTGACGTGCGCCGCAAAGGGTCTTTACCCGTGCCTTTGCACCTTCGCAATCCAGTTACTTCGCTAATGAAGGACCTGGATTATGGCAAGGGCTACCTCTATGCTCATGATTTCCCCAATGGGTTTGTAAAACAGGATTACCTTCCTCCAGAGCTTAAGGGTAAAGTTTATTATCGACCTACCGACCGGGGATACGAGAAAAAACTGCAGCAAAACCTCAAAAACTTCTGGGGCAAAGAGAAAAGCTGATTTTCTGGCGCTTTGCTTCTATTGACTTACTCTTCAAAGTATGATATGAAAACATATTGTTATAACAATTCATCGAAAGAGAGGAGGCTTTATTATGGAGTACACCTGTGAAGAGATTGCTAAGATGATAGACCACTCTCTGCTTCGCCCAGAGCTCACTGACCAGGATATTGTTGAGGGTTGTGAAATTGCCAAAAAATATAATGTTGCTTCCGTTTGCTGTCGGCCCTCTGATGTAGCACTTGCCAAAAAGCTTCTTGCAGGAAGCGAGGTTAAGGTGGGAGCAGTGGTGGGGTTTCCTCATGGTTCGCACAAAACGGAGACCAAAGTTTTTGAAGCAGAGCAAGCGATAAAGGACGGAGCCGAAGAGCTGGACATGGTTATTCACATTGGTAAGCTGAGAAGCAGAGATTTTGACTATGTTCGGGAAGACATTAAGGCAGTTTGCGATGTTGCTCACCGCCATGGGGTTATTGTAAAGGTCATACTCGAAAACTGCTATCTTGATGATGAATTGAAAAGGATAGGTTGCAAACTTGCTGAAGAGGCTGGTGCCGATTTTGTAAAGACTTCGACTGGCTTCGCTCCAGGTGGTGCAACCATTGAAGACCTCAAGCTAATGCGGGAAAGCGTTTCTCCGAGAGTTCAGGTTAAGGCTGCAGGTGGTGTGCGCACGCTTGACGCTGCTTTGAAAGTTAGGGAGGTGGGAGCTACTCGCTTTGGTGCCACGAAGACGGCTGAGATAATGGAAGAATGCTATCGAAGAAAAAAACAAGGTTGCTGTTGAAGGGAGGTAGTTTCTTTTGGCCAATCAAAATTTCCCCCATCTTTTTTCTCCAATTGAAATAGGTAATTTTGTGGTTCCCAACCGCATTGTGCATGTTCCCACCGATATAAGCTCTGCCAATGCGGATGGTTCGGTGAATGAGCGAGTTATAACCTACCACGAAGAAATTGCTAAGGGTGGTACCGGCTTTATAATCGTGGGTGCGACAACCCCTGATAAAGCTACGGGCCGGCCTACGGTGACCTGCCTGGCTGCAGATGAAGACCCTATGATACCCGGACTTGCCCGTCTGGCTGAAGCGATGCATCGTCACGGTGCAAAGTGTGCAGTACAGATTCAACACCCTGGCCGTCAAGCTGCTTGGCCCCGCAAAGACCTCTTTTCAGCTACCGACATGGTAGTTTCTCTTCCTGGGTCTGCAGGTCATGAAATAGTTTACGCAGAGGACCTTGGAAAATCTGGTAAATCCATTCGTGCCATGACCATTGAGGAAATTTACGATTTAATCGAAAAATTCGCTGAAGCAGCTTGGCGAATTCAGCAAGCTGGGTTTGATGCCGTCGAGCTTCATGGAGCACATGGCTACCTTATTGCCCAGTTTATGAGTCCTTATGTCAACCGTCGTAATGACCGTTTTGGCGGGAGCTTTATCAATCGCATGCGCTTCGTGCTGGAAATAATTGATCGCATCAAGCTTAAGTGTGGCAAGAAATTCCCCATCGGCATTCGTTATTCTGGCGAAGAGTGGATTGAAGGCGGTAGGACCCTTGATGAGAGCATTAAGATTGCCAAGCTTATGGAAGAAGCTGGTGTAGCTTTCCTGGACATCAGCGCAGGCATATTTGAAGTTCCGGGTCCGACCATGGATCCCATGTACTATCCCCAGGGTTGGAACACTTACACCGCTGAAGAGATTAAAAAACACGTTAAAATTCCGGTCATTACCAGTCATACCTTGCGTGACCCAGCATATTGTGAGCGTATTCTGGCTGAGGGTAAGACTGATATGGTAGGCCTTTCCAGGCAGCTCATTGCTGACCCTTACTGGGCCAACAAGGCAAAGTACGGAAAGGTGGATGAAATTCGCAAGTGCATTTCCTGTCTGGTTGGCTGCTGGCAGGAATCTTTAATGATTAAACGGGAAATGCGTTGCGCTATTAACCCGGCTATCGGCGATGAGCGGTTCATAAACCTTCCCAGGGCCAAGAAGAGTCTGAAAGTGGCTGTGGTTGGTGGTGGACCGGGTGGAATGGAAACTGCTCGCATTGCTACCTTGCGAGGACACCAGGTGACCATTTTTGAAAAGACAGGAGAACTTGGTGGAGCTATTCTTTACTGCTGCACGGTGGCTGGCAAAAACAAGATGCGCTGGTATGCTGACTGGCAGAGACGGCAGATGAAGAAGCTGGGAGTTGAAGTGCGTTATCGAACGGTTCCTACTGTTGAGGACCTCAAGGCTTTTGATGCAGTTGTTGTGGCCACAGGAAGCAAAGTGCAGAAACCGGATATTCCCGGTATCGACCTTCCGCTGGTTGTGAGCTTCCAGGATATCCTCCGCTGCAAAACCAAAGGTTGCGAGTACTATCCTGGTGATAAGCCAGAGCCGGTGGAAGTTGGAGAAGTGGTACTGGTCTGGGGAGACCATTTTGGTGCAGCTGATACAGTTGAAAAGCTCGGCGTGGAAGGCAAGAAGGTTTACATAGTTACCGAAGAAAAAGAGTTTGCTTCCTGGATGGAACCCTGCCACCGGGACGTGATGATGAAGAGATTTGCCGGCAGCAATGGTGAAGGGCTTAAGGGACGCACTTTTGCTCACCCGGTGACCATCCTGGCCTCTTCTACGGTGCTTGAAATTCGAGAAGATGGTAGTGTGGTGGTTCAGGATAACGAATTTAACCGCAAGACGATAAAAGTGGATAATGTAGTGCTCGCCAACGTGGTGCCGGATGACAGCCTGTACCGGGAGCTACTTGCAGCAGGTTTGAACGTGACCAAAATTGGCGATGCCAAAACAGTACGCAACCTGCGTGGTGCGGTCACTGATGGAGCAAATATAGCCCTGACCCTTGACGAGGGCATTTTGCTCAATGCTAACCAGGAAATTATTTCTAACCTGCCCACTGAAATCGAGCTTTAATCTGGTGTGATTTTGCAGCTTCCCAAGCGGAAACGTTTGGGAAGCTGCAAAACTGAGGTATAATAAGCTGCAAAAAACACTTCGGGCAGGCTGGTGAAACAGAGGGGTTATGGAAGAAATTTACTCCAATCGAGATGTTCCACTCTATGTTCAGCTTAAAAACATATTGAAAAACCAGATACTTAGTGGCGCACTTAAACCAGGGGACCATCTTCCTTCTGAAAACGAACTGGGGCAGGTTTACAAAGTGAGCAGGATCACAGTGCGCCAGGCCATCAATGCTTTAGTTCAGGAGGGTTTGGTTTACCGCCAGCAAGGCAGGGGTACCTTTGTTGCCTCGCTCAAGCTCCGAAGAAGGTTGCCCAGGCTCTACAGTTTCAGTGAAGACATGCTGGAGTTGGGATTAAGACCCAGCTCTCGAGTAATAACCCAGAGGGTGGTTGAGGCCGAAGAAGACGTTGCGGAGCTCCTGCGCCTTTCAGGTGAAAACAAAAAGGTAAACGAAATTGTAAGGGTGCGCCTTGCCAATGGAGACCCCATCCTGGTTGAGCATACCTACATTCCCTGTTTTCTCTGTCCGGACCTTGTCCAGGAGGACCTGGGTCAGGGGTCTCTCTATGCCGTTTTGAGGGATAAATACGGCCTGGTTCTGGTGCATGCTTTTGAAACTTATGAAGTGGGTAGTATAAGGAAAAGGGAAGCAGAAATTCTGGGCTGTCGTCGAGGGTTGCCGGCCTTCCTGATAGAGAGGGTTGCTTTTCTGAAAAACGATGTCCCAGTCGAACTTACGCGCTCCGTGGCCCGGGGAGATCGCCTGCGTTTTACTGTACACCTGGTTGCTGATCAGGCACAAATCCGTCGAAGAATAGATTTTGAGGGGGATCGAAAATGAGTGAAAGGGCGTTTCTGGGAGTGGACCTTGGAGGGACCAATACCAAAATTGCCGTAGTCGACGAAGATGGAAAGGTATTGCAACGCTCGACCATACCTACCAGAGCAATGCGCAGGGCTGAAAAAGTTATAGAGGATATCGCTCAAGAAGCGGTACGTCTTAAAGAAAACGTTACCGCTGGGGTGAGTGTGGAGGCTCTGGGTATAGGCATTCCCGGCCTTATTGACTGGAAGGAAGGGGTTGGAATTCTTCTCCCCAACTTTCCCAACAAGTGGAAAGGGGTACCCATTAAAAGGCTCCTGGAAGAGAAAACTTCCTTGCCGGTAGCGGTTATCAATGACGTTAGAGCGATTACGCTTGCTGAGAAGCGCTTTGGCGCAGGGCGAGAAGTTACCAGTATGGTCATGGTGGCTATTGGTACTGGTATCGGTGGTGGTGTGGTTATCAATGGGGAGCTTTACATAGGAAAAGATGGGAGTGCTGGAGAGTTTGGCCATATCACCGTTGAGCCGCAGGGTGTAAGGTGCGGGTGTGGCAACAGGGGTTGCCTTGAAGCCTATGCTTCGGGTCCTGCCATGGTGGCCTCTGCCCTGAGGGCTTTAGTCCAGCAAAATGACACTCTAATTCGGGATATGGTGGAAGGAGACCTCAATAGAGTAACACCCCGGGTTATTGCTGAAGCTGCAGGCAAAGGAGATGAAATAGCAAAAGAAATAATCATGAGGGCAGGTCTTTACATTGGTCAGGCTCTTTCCAATATCTGCGTGGTTGTTAATCCGGAGATGATCGTGATAGGGGGCGGAGTTGCTCAAGCTGGAGACCTGCTTTTTGAAAGCATCTGGCGGGGTTTAAAAGAGCGGCTCTTTATGGCCCCGGTTGATACCATTAAATTTTCTCCTGCTTTGCTGGGAATGGATGCTGGTGTAGTTGGTACAGCGACCTGGGCAAAAGAACAATGGACAAAGGGGGTTATAGGATGAGCAGAACTCTTAAAATGGGAGTTATTGGTACGGGTTTTATAGGACCAGCACATGTTGAGGCCGCAAGACGCACTGCCCTGGCTGAAGTGGTGGCAGTGGCTGATGTAAACGACGAAGTAGCTCAAAAGAAAGCTCAGGAACTGGCCATTCCAAAGTGGTATGGTGACTATCGGGAACTGCTTAAAAACGACGAGGTGGAAGTGGTTCACATTTGTACTCCCAACTTTTTGCACTACGAAATGAGCAAAGAGGCACTACTTGCTGGAAAGCACGTGGTTTGTGAAAAACCGCTGGCTATGAACCGCAGAGAAGCAGAAGAACTGGTGGAGCTTGCCGAAAAGAAGAATCTGGTCAATGCCGTTCACTTTAACATCCGATATTATCCCCTGGCACGTGAAGCCCACTTCATGGTGAAAAACGGAAGAGTGGGCAAAATCTTCGCTATACACGGTTCTTACCTTCAGGACTGGCTTTTCTATGATACTGACTATAACTGGCGCTTGGAACCTGAGTTGAGTGGAGATTCCCGGGCTGTTGCTGATATTGGTTCCCACTGGTTGGACCTTATCGAGTATATAAGCGGAGACCGGGTAGTAGAAGTTTTTGCTGATTTTGCCACCTTCCACAAGATTCGCAAAAAGCCTTTAAAGCCTGTGGAGACCTATGCAGGGAAAATTCTGCGTCCTGAAGACTACCAGGATATTCCCATAAATACCGAAGACTATGCCAGTGTGCTTTTGCACTTCAAAAATGGTGCCCACGGTGTTATGACTGTTAATCAAGTGGCGGCAGGAAGGAAGAATCGCCTGTTCTTTGAAATTCATGGTTCTGAATGTGCTTTAAGCTGGGATTCTGAGCGGCCCAATGAGCTGTGGATTGGAAGGAGAGACAAAGCTAACGAACTACTGATGAAAGACCCTTCGCTGCTTTCTGAAGAGACCCGGGGAATTGTTTCCTTTCCTGGAGGACATAACGAAGGCTTTCCTGATACTTCCAAGCAGATGTTTAAAGAAGTGTATCGCTTCATTTTGGATGCCGAGAACAAGCGGGGAACCGCTCCTTCTTTCCCAACTTTCCAGGATGGGTTGCGTGAGGTGATTTTGTGTGAAGCCATTCTGGAAAGTGCCCGTAGCGGGCGCTGGGTGAAGGTTGAATAATGAAGGAGGAGAGACTGATGAAGATAGGCTTCATGACTGCTTGCCTTCCGGAGCTCACTCTGGAAGAAATAGCAAACTGGGCTTCCCAAAACGGTTTTGAAATGCTGGAGGTTGCCTGCTGGCCCAAAACTTACGAGAAAAGGCGCTATGCGGGAACGCAGCATATAGATGTTGAAAACTTGAATTCAGAAAGTGCTGCCCAGATACGGGAAATGCTCAAAAAATATAAGCTGGAAATTTCTTCTCTCGGTTATTATCCCAACAATCTGGATCCGGACCTTGAACGGCGCAAATTTTACCATGAGCATCTGAAAAAAGTTATCAAAGCGGCTTCTCTTCTTGGTGTGGGTGTAGTGGGCACTTTTGTCGGAAGAGACCCTCGCATGAACGTTGAAGAAGCGCTGGAAGAATATGGCAAAGTCTTTCCAGAGCTTGTGAAGTTTGCCGAAGATCATGGAGTTAAGTTGGCTATAGAAAATTGTCCCATGCTCTACACTATTGACCGCTGGCCAGGAGGAACCAATCTGGCTACCACACCAGAAATCTGGGAGCGTATGTTTGAAATCGTTCCCTCTGATTATTTGGGCCTGAATCTTGACCCTTCGCACCTTATCTGGCAACAGATAGATTACGTTAAAGTGGTCTATGACTTTCGGGAAAAAATCTTCCATACTCACGCCAAAGATACCAAAATTCTCAAAGACCGCTTGAACCAGGTAGGCATCTTTGGCTTCGGATGGTATGTAGATAAAGTTGCTGGCACTGGAGACATTGATTGGAAATCCTTTATCCGTGCCCTGTATGACGTGGGTTATGATTATGTGGTGAGTGTAGAACACGAAGATCGCAACTTTGAGAAAGATGCTGAGAGCAAGCTGAAAGGCATCCTTCTTGCTAAACAGCTTTTGAAACCCTATCTGGTCTGAATGCATTGGTTTTCTTGGAAAGCACCCGGACTGTGTAAGCCGGGTGCTTTTTTTATCTCCCCGTCCTTTCAGCTGGTGGTTTTCGGTTATAATATAAAGGAGTACTGATAGAAGAAGGTCACGCCATGGAGACCTGGACGTTGCTTTCCATTTTTGCAAGTGCTTTCCTGATAGGGTTTTCGGGGGCTCTGATGCCTGGTCCTTTGCTTGCGGTGGTGCTTTCAGGGAGCTCAAAAGAGGGTTTCCGGGCTGGTCCTCTGGTGGTTTTGGGACATGCCCTGCTTGAGACGGGTATGGTTGTTGCCCTGGTCTCAGGCTTGGGAGTGTTTTTTAAAAATGGCTGGGTAATAAAGGTCATCGGTCTTGCCGGTGGGGGTGTACTGGCCTATCTGGGGTTGGATATGCTCTTATCTCTGCGTCGCCTTCAAGGTGACATTTTGCATGGCTCTTCAAAGTCTTTTTCTTCAGGTAGCTTGATATGGAAAGGAATTGTGGCCAGTCTTTCCAACCCTTATTGGGTGATGTGGTGGGCCACGGTGGGAATGGCGCTGGTGATTTCAGCCAGCCGTTTTCCAATCTGGGGTCCGGTGGTTTTCTTTCTGGGGCATATTCTTTCCGATTTGGTGTGGTACAGTTTGGTGTCTTTTACTATAGACCGGGGTCGCAGTTTCTTTTCTCCCCGTTTTTACAGGGGGATGGTGGGCGTGTGTGGTGCTTTACTGGTTTTTTTTGGTGGGTATTTTGCAATAGGAGTTGTTTGAGATGCTTCGTTTAAAGCTGGAGCCAGTTCCTCATCGACATGGTGAAATAGTTTTTGTGTACTGGGAGTACGAGCTGGATAGTCCGTATCAGCTCTGCTTCATTCCCTTTGGTGCTTTGAACTCCTTTTTGCTTGAAGCGGTGGAAAACGAAGTTGAAGAGCTTCCCTCCGAGTTAGGTCTGGTTTTTGAAGACGGCCGCATTAAAATTTGGTTGCCAGACCACTTTTTCTCTGATGACCTTTTCAGGCGCATTGAGAAAGCGCTCTTTGAGAGACTGCGGATGTTTTTTGAAGAGGCTATGTTCTGAACGCCAACCAGAGAAGGAAAAAGATTCCCATCGCAATTCGATAGAACCCGAAGGGTCGCAATCCACGGTTTTTGACTATCTTGAAAAGGAAAAAGCAAGCCAAAAACCCGGATAGAAGCGCAGCCAAAAATCCTGCGAGAATTGGAGTGCTTGCGAAAAAACTGCCCGGGGATAGCTGAAGAACTCCTCTTGCAAAGGCTCCTCCTATGGTGGTCAGCGACAGAAAGAAAGAGAAAAGAACCGCTTCTTCTCGTTTGAGGCCAACCAGGAGACCGGCAAGGATGGTGGCTCCAGAGCGGGAAACACCGGGAAAAAGTGCAAAGACTTGAAAAAGGCCGATGAAAAATGCTTCTTTAAATCCTGGATTTTCCAGTGGTCTTGCACTTTTTTCTCTGACCAGGAGGAAAATGAAGCCTACCGCAATTAGAAGCAGTATTATCAACAGGTGTTTTTGGCGAAGAGAATCCTCGATGGTTTTTTCAAAAAGTAGCCCAAACAGCCCTGCGGGTATGGTGGCCAGGAGGACTTTAAGAACGTATAAGGGATCTTTGATAAGTTTTCTGTATTGGGGGAGAAGGTATATTAAAACTGCAAACAGGGTTCCACCATGCAAAAGCACATCAAACAATAAACTTTCTTCTCCCAAAGAGAACACCGGGCGGAGAAGGATCAAATGGGCGCTCGAGGAAATTGGAAAAAACTCGGTTAATCCCTGTATAATACCTAAGGTGCTTGCTTGCCAGATATTCATAGTGAATTATTCTATACACTGAACATGGAAAGGTCAATTGAGAAATGGGAAAAGTGGTTCCTGCAACAGAGGAAAACATCAAATTGGGAGCAAAGTTGCTTGCAGAGGGCAGGCTAGTGGCTTTCCCCACCGAGACTGTATACGGCTTAGGGGCGGTTTTTTGCTTAGAGCAAGCGGTGGCGAGAATTTTTGAAGTCAAAAGGCGACCCTTTTTTGACCCTCTTATTGTGCACGTGGCTTCAAAAGAGGAGGTTTTTCTTCTCTGGCGAGAAGTGCCTCGTGAAGTGGAGGTGCTTCTTTCACGCTTTTGGCCTGGTCCGCTTACCCTGGTTTTGCCCAGAAAAGAAACCGTGCCCGATATTGTTACCGCTGGGCTGGATACGGTGGCAGTGAGAATACCTGCCCATCCGGTGGCACTGAAGCTAATTCAATATTGCGGTTTTCCTATAGCAGCTCCCAGTGCTAACCTTTTCGGGCATGTGAGTCCTACCCAAGCAAAAGATGTTGAAGAAGACCTTGGTGACGAGGTGGACCTGATTCTGGATGGTGGGGTTACTTCGGTAGGAGTGGAATCTACCATTCTCCTTTTTAGAGAGGGGGATTTTTATCTTTTGCGTCCGGGGGGAGTAGCAGTAGAGCTGATTGAAGAACTCCTGGGTAGGAAAGTGATACTGCGCAGGGGATTTTCTGGTCCAACCCTGGCTCCGGGAATGCTGAAGACACACTATGCTCCCCGGGTTCCGCTTTATATCTTCGAGGGGGCTGTGGAAGAGCTTGGCAGGGTGAACCTTGAGAACATCGTTGTTTTGAGTCCTTTTCCTCCCTCTTTTTCTGGAGATATGGTTTTCGTTTTGAGTGAAAAGGGTGACCTAAAGGAAGTGGCCTTTCGGCTTTTTGCAGCATTGCGGGAGCTTGAACGAAAGAGAGTCAAGAAAGCTCTGGCAATCCCCGTTCCGGAAGTTGGGTTGGGAAGAGCTATAATGGATCGCTTGAAGAAGGCTTCTCGGGGAGTAGCGAGATTGGTGGATGGAGAACTCGTGTTTGTTGAGTCTAAAGCATGTGGTTAATTAATACTCTTTCTGGCTTGGTTTTTAGTTGACAACCCTTGTTGGTTAGACTAAACTCAAGGCGTAAATATTATTTTGAGAGGAGGGTTTTTGTTGAGAACAAAAATAGTGGTTCTTTTGGTGCTTGTGGGTATGTTGACCAT
The DNA here is from genome assembly GCA_029982245.1 of Candidatus Atribacteria bacterium. Taxonomy (GTDB): domain Bacteria; phylum Atribacterota; class Atribacteria; order Atribacterales; family Thermatribacteraceae; genus Thermatribacter; species Thermatribacter velox. Next base: position 19,293 of record JARRBX010000022.1, read on the forward strand.
AGTACTTTTGGGTTGTGGAGCAACGGGAGTCATCAGTACTGGTGGCAGTTCCTCACCTCCACCGCCGCCGTCCTGCAGTCTGCGGGTTATCTCTTCGTGTTATGATTGCTGGGGTTATGTCTGGGTGAACGGGCAGAGTACTGGTCAGTATCTTGATTACAACGGTGCAGTTTTTATTCCCAATGTTCCCTGTGGTACAACTGTTTCAGTTCAGCT
>JARRBX010000023.1 GCA_029982245.1 Candidatus Atribacteria bacterium
GTCTTTTTTGTGGTTAAAGGTGGTCCCATGTCTAATGATGCTACGCTTTTTGATGCTCAAGAGGCAGGTCTGGGATCGATTGTTGAAATCATAACCACCGGCAGAGCAGAAATAGGTATTGACCTGGAGAAGGCCTTACCTGAAGTGCGAAAGGCCTGGGAAGAAGCAGACCTGGTTATCTCCAAAGGACAGGCCAATTTTGAAAGCCTGAGTTCCTGGAGGCGAGACAGGGTGTACTTCCTTTTGAAAGCCAAGTGCGTTCCGGTGGCACGGGAGTTGGAAGTTCCCCAGGGAGCACTTGTTTTGCAAAGAGGTTTACAGAAAACACCGCAGCCGGTATAGTTCTTTTGCGGTTGGAGGAGGTTATCGTGGAAGAAAAAAAAGACGTTGTCGCTGCGGGAGGAATCGTTGTCCGTCAAGGTAAAAGGGGCATAGAGGTTTTACTGATTCAGAAGAAAGATTCAGGAGCCTGGACTCTTCCTAAGGGTCATCTCGAGGTGGGAGAACAGCTTGAAAACTGTGCCTTGCGTGAGATGACTGAAGAAACTGGTTTGAAAGTACGTTTGAAGGGGAAGGCTGGCCAGATTTCCTATTCTTATCATCGGGATGGTTTTCTTGTTCATGAAACCGTTCACTATTTCCTGGCAGAGCCCCTGACTTTTGAGGAGCCGTCTCCGGATTTTCATGAAGTGCAGCAGGTTGTCTGGCTTCCGCTTGTTGAAGCAACGCAAAAACTAACCTATCCCAACGAGAGAGACTTGCTTGTCAAATTGAAAAATATTTTGCTGGGAAGCTCGAATCAGGAAAATTGATTGTCGTTTTGAAAAAATTAGCAGAAAATTTGTTTTGAAGGCCCAAAAATAGTGACAAAAAAGGCAATATGGCTTACAATACCTATTTGAGGGGGGATAGCTGTTTCCCTGGTCCGGGAAAAGAGATATCCCTTAGAAGCAGCATAGCTCAGCTTGAGGAGGTTCATCTATGGAGCTCTTGAAGATCTCATCAAGAACGAGACCGGCAGCTCTGGCAGGAGCACTAACTGGGGTAATACGTGAACACGGTAGGGCGGAAATGCAAGCAGTAGGAGCAGGAGCTGTAAACCAGGCAGTAAAAGCGATAGCCATTGCGAGGGGATACCTGGCACCAAGTGGCATCGATTTGGTATGCATTCCGGCATTTGTGGATGTAAAAATCGATGACACGGAAAAAACCGCAATACGTTTCATCGTACTTCCGGCGTAGAGGGAAACAAAAATTTTAAATTTGTAAAAGGGGGGTCCTAAAAGTGAACAAACAGGAATTTGTGAATGTATTGGCTGAGGAGCTGAAAAAAGAAGGGGTTAACATCACTAAAAAGGATACCGCAAAAGTGGTAGATGCTTTCTTAAAGGTCGTGGAAAATGAGCTGAAGAGCAACGGCAAGGTTCAGTTGGTGGGATTTGGTACTTTTGGCGTTAAGGAGAGAGCAAGCCGCAGAGGGCGTAATCCACAGACCGGCAAAGAGATTGTTATTCCTGCTGCCAAGGTGCCCTATTTCCGTCCAGGCAAAATGCTGAGAGACGCAGTCAAGTAAGCGGTTATTACAAGTAACAAGATTTCTTTGAAAAGATAGGTTGGTTTTTTGAAGAAGGAGGGATTTTTCCCTCCTTTTTTATGGGGTTTATGCTATGCTCTGTGATTACCACATTCATACCTTTCGCTGCGGAGATGCTCAAGGCACGTACCAGGAATACGTACAGAGAGCGATTGAAGTAGGTCTTTCTGAAATAGGCTTTTCAGGACACTCTCCGCAATACTTTCTCCCTCCTCACCGTCGGAAAAGGATTGCAGCCATTCCTGAGGAAGAGCTGAGTCTGTATGTTGAAGAAGTGAAAAAGCTCAAAAAACTCTACCAAGGGACGATTGAAATCCGTTTAGGTCTTGAAGTAGATTATATCCCTGGAAAAGAGAAAGCATTGACCGATTTACTGGAGGGGTTTGATTGGGATTACCTCTTGCTTTCAGTTCATTTTATAGACGGCTGGCCCTTCGACAATCCCAGATATATTCGTTTCTTCGAACGCTATCCTGTGGATTTGGTTTATAAAAAGTACTACCGGGTCTTGATTGAGGGAATGAAGACTGGCCTTTTCGATGTTGTTGCCCATTTTGACCTCCCTAAAAAATTTGGGCTTTTTCCTACCCGGCCTATTCCGGAAGAAGAAGAGGCACTCGCGGTCTGTGCTGATATGGGTATGGTGCTGGAGCTAAACACTGCGGGATGGAGAAAAATGGTTCGGGATGCGTACCCTTCTTTCCCTATTTTAAAAAGTGCTCAACGAATGGGGATAAAAGTTTGCCTGGGTTCTGATGCTCACCGCCCTGAAGATGTGGGGAGAGATTTTGACCGGGCTCGGGAACTTTTGAAAAAGGCAGGTTTTGAAGGTCTGGTTGCTTTTTCAAAGCGCGGTTTCAGAGAGTATTCTCTACCATGAAAATGTTTTCTCCTTTGAGAATGATTACCACCATGGTTTTTCTGGTGATTTTTGCTCCCTTTTTGTACGTCAAGCTGGTTCAAGATTACCCTGACTCTTTCTGGACCAGAAATTTCATCTGGGTTTATTTTGTGTTGCTGATCGTAATTTTTCTTTCTGCACTTGATTTTAAGAGACGCTAAGCTCTTTGTTTTTTGTTCCTGGTTGTGTCTTCCGACGGGATAAAAAACGAAGTTTGGCTGAAGAAAGCTCATTTTGTGTTCAGTTTACAACCAGCTTTTTAAAAAATATGCTATAATGTAAAAGGCGTGGAGAAAAGGAGAAAGCCTTCCAGAAGTATTCTTTCTGGAAGGCTTTTATTTTTGCGATGAGCAGCTTTTTGGAGAGCCTGAAGAGAAAACCAGTTATTGGCGCTTTGCGGCCTTCGAATCTGGATTTAATGATTAACCAGAAGGTCTCTCTGGACCTTTGTTCGGTTTTCTTCCTTCTTGAAGGAGACATTCAAAACCTGGAGACTATTTCTTTGCTCTTTGAGGAGTACCGGCCCTTTCTGTTTGTGCATATGGATCTTTTTGGAGGCATTGCTTCTGACGAGAGCGGTCTCTGCTTTTTGAAAGAGAAATTTCCAGCTGTTAGTGGAGTCATCACTACCCGCTTGCGTACTTTAACTTTGGCACGCAAGGCTGGTTTTTTAACCATTTTCAGGTTGTTCCTCATAGACAGCGAATCCCTGCGTACTGCGCTGCGCGTAGTTCGAGAGGTTTCTCCCGATGCTCTGGAAATTCTCCCCGGAATCATCTTTCCCCATTTAAAGGGAATCCTTCCACTGGAGGAACTTCCTCCGCTTATTTGCGGCGGTTTTATTCGCAAAAAGAGCGACGTGGTAAAAATTTTACGCGGTGGTGCCCAAGGAGTTTCCACGAGTTATCAGAAAATGTGGTTGCTCAATAAAGAGCTGGGATGTAGTGGATAATACGGTAGACTAAGGTTGGAGGTAGCGCTACTGGTGAGCGAAAGCTATGATGTGGTTATCATTGGTGGCGGCGTGGTGGGATGTGCGGTTGCCTGGTATTTATCGCGCTTTGATTTGCGAGTGCTTTTGCTTGAAAAAGAGTTGGATATCTGCTGTGGAGTAAGCAAAGCCAACACCGGTATTCTCCATGCTCGAAGCTACCATACTCCATCCACTTTGAAGGGCGAACTTCACCTACGTTCACTCCCTCTTCTGGATGAAGCAGAGAAGGAGTTGGGGATTTCTTTCCTGCGCTGTGGGGCACTCACTGTGGCTTTTTCGAAAGAGGAAGAGACTTATTTGCGTATTCTCAAGGCAAGGGGTGGGTCTTCGGGAGAAATCGTTACTCCTTTAGAGATAAAGAATTTTGAACCCTACCTTAGCGATAAAGTGTATGCAGCTTTTTACGATCCTGAAACCCGGGTTATTTCACCCTTTAAGCTGACGGTAGCTCTGGCTGAAACTGCCTTTCAAAATGGTGTTGAGTTTATTTTTGATGCTGAGGTAACTGCTTTTGAAGAAGATGGCAAAAGAGTTTCCCTTCATGCTGGTGGTAAAAAATACACTGCTTGCTTTGCGGTTAATTGTGCTGGTCTTTCTTCCTCCCGTCTGGCCTGGCTTTGCGGAGACAAAATAGAGGCAATCAAGGCCTATCGAGGTCAATATTTCGTGCTGGATAAAATGTTTGCTGGCTATGTAAAACGGGTTATTTACCCGGTTCCTTCTTCAGAAAGTAAGGGTATTCTAGTAACCCCCACCCCTGAAGGGAATATTCTTGCTGGACCCAACTTTGAGGAGGCGGATACCACAGAGACTACCCTTCAGGGTCTTGAGGAAGTCGCTCAGGGCGCACGTCGTCTGGTTCCCTCTCTTCCTCTGGAAAACAGTATTACTCATTTTTCAGGTTTGCGTCCCACACTTCCCGATCGCGATTTTCACATATTTTTTTCACAACGTTTTCCAGGAGTTTTGCATTTGTGTGGCATCGAGTCACCAGGTTTGACCTCTTGTTTTGGAATTGCGGCTTACGTTGGGGATTTACTTCGTTCGCGTGGTCTTCGTCTGGTTGAAAAAAGGAACTTTGAATACAGGAAACCTTTTCCGGTTTTTTCGGAACTCACTGACCAGGAAAGGGAAAAGCTTATTGCCCAAGACCCTGATTGGGGAAAAATTATTTGCCGCTGCGAAGAGGTAACCCTGGCAGAAGTAAAACATGCTCTTCTTTTTTCTCCAGGAGCTCGAACTCTGGATAGCCTGAAACGCAGAGTTCGTACTCAAGCTGGGCGTTGCCAGGGGAGTTTTTGTGGGATGCACCTTCCCAAAATCATGATGGAAGTTTTGGGCATTGATTATCGAAGTCTGGTTAAATCAGGAAAGCGTTCCTGGCTTCTTGCGGGTGAGACCAAGGAGGTGAACTTTTCTGCCTAAGTGCTTTGACGCTGACGCGGTGATTATTGGTGGAGGCCCAGCCGGCATGGCGGCGGCACTTTCTGCCTGGGAAAATGGAGCCAGAAGGGTTTTTCTTCTGGAACGAGGGGAAGAGCTGGGAGGCATTCTCAATCAGTGCATCCATTCTGGCTTTGGCCTGCATAAATTTGGTGAGGAACTTACCGGTCCTGAGTATGCGGAGCGCTTCGCTCAGGCTTTGAAGCGAACAGGCGTGGAAGTATTGCTGGAAACTCCAGTTTTACGCCTTTCTCCAGATCGAAGAGTCACCGCGGTTCAGCGGGGTGGAATTTTTGAATTTAGGCCTCGTTCAGTTTTTCTGAGTATGGGTTGTCGAGAGAGAACCCGGGGCATGATTAACATTCCGGGAGGTCGCCCTGCAGGAGTTTTTACTGCAGGCCTTGCCCAGTATCTTGTCAATGTGGAGGGATATCTTCCGGGAAAGCGATTTGTCATTGTTGGTTCTGGTGACATAGGGTTGATTATGGCAAGAAGGTTGACTCTTGAAGGAGCAAAAGTAGAAGCGGTGGTTGAAATCAGACCCACCTTGAGTGGGCTGGTAAGAAATTATGTGCAGTGTCTTCTGGATTTTGACATCCCCCTTTTGCTTTCTCATGCCGTATCTTACATCTATGGTGAGGAGCGGGTGGAAGGGGTAGTAGTGTGTGAGGTTGACTCAAAGGGACAGTTTATAAAAGGAACCGAGGAGGCCATTCCCTGCGATACAGTGCTTCTTTCGGTAGGTCTGATTCCCGAAAACGAACTTTCCCGCCAGGCTGGTATACCTCTTTGTGAGCGAAGCGGTGGTCCCTATATTGATGAACGATTTGCAACTATGCGTGAGGGGTTTTTTGCCTGCGGTAACGTGGTGGCGGTTTTTGACCTGGTTGATTATGTAACTCTGGTGGGTGAAATTGCGGGGAAACACTGGAAAGAAAGCGAAAAGCGCACTCCCCGTTTTCGCTTGCTACCTGGTGAAGGGATTCAAATTGTTTTGCCTCATTATCTTTGCAATCCCCGGCAAGGGATGCTTTTTATTCGTGCTTATAGGGCGCTGAACAAGGCTCACTTGCTGTTTTCCTTTAAGGGGAAAGTTTTCTACACTTTTCCAGTGCCTGTGTGCCGACCCAGTGAGATGCTACGTTTAGAGTCAAGGCGGATTCCCTGGCCTGAAGAAGGGGGAGAGATAACAGTTGAAATTACTGGAGAAGAAATCCAGGGATTATCGTAAGATGATTTGCATAGTTTGTCCCCAGGGTTGTACCCTGGAAGTGGTCAGAGGGCAGGGCGACTCCTGGGAGGTGAAGGGTGGCTGTTCCAGGGGAAAAGAATATGCAATTGCTGAAATTTCCTGTCCTCGCCGAGTGGTTACCACCACGGTTAAACTTAAAGGCAGCAAGCTTCGCCGCTTACCAGTCAAAACTTCCCATCCTTTTCCAAAAGAGAAAATTCCTGCTCTTATGGAATTTTTAAAGAGTGTCGAAGTCCAAGCTCCAATTCAAATGGGAGAAGTGGTGGTTTCCAACCTTCTCGGCGAAGGTGTTGACCTTCTGGCCACTCGCTCAGTATCACTTGAGAAAAGCGCTCAGGGAACGTTGAGGGGTAGCTTGAGCTGAAGCATGGCAATTTTGGTTTTGGTTACTGGTATGAGTGTGTCAAGACCCTTTTCTTCAGCAAGTTCCAAGACCTTCTGGTAGGCTTTGAGTGCTTCAACGATGTTATTTTCCTCTTCGTAAATAGTTCCCAGGAGGTTTAAGGCATAAACATTTTCGGGGTCCTCTTTCAGTATTTCTCCCAGCGTTCTTTTGCTTGCTTCTGACATACCAACTCTAAAGTACCAGGTGGCTTTCTCCAGTTTGAATTCCACTTCAGTGTCGTAAAGTTTTTGCGCTTGCTGGAAATAGGATTGCGCTTTTTCTGCCTCGCCAAGCTTTTCTAAGATGCATCCCGCCATTATGTAAGGGGTAGGCCGATCTTGAAAAATGGATAGCGCTTCCTCACACTTTGCTAATGCTTCCTCAAACTTTCCGGCACCAATAAACTGTTCCGCTTCATACAGCGCGTCGAGATATTGTTTTTCGGCTGGTGGCAGGCGGAATACTAGAAAGTAGAGCACAAGCAATACCGCGAGTGCTACCGTAACGCTGGTGAGCGTTTTTTTGGTTCTTTTGCGCTTCTCTTCGCGGACAATCTGGTCTATCCACCAGTAAAAACGCTCTTTCGGTGGGTTGTGTTTGGCTCTTTCCTGTTCCAAGGTTTTTGCACCCACCATTTTCACAAATAAGGGAGCTATTTTGCGCAATTCAGCATCCAGATTGCCCAAACGGGTTTCTTCGGGTGCTATAAAGGCTCCTCGCTCACGATAGAAAGAAAGAGCCTCTTCTATTCTATCCCGTAGTTCTATGATTTCCATTTCTCTGCCTTTCTGGTCTTTTATGTTGACCACTCTTTTGCCATATTCTTCAATCCATTTTCTCACTTCATCCAGGTCTGGTATTTCTTTTGGTTTCAACGCCTGTCACCTCTCTCTATGCTATATAATATACAATATAATATACAGGTAGTCTAAATTTTTAAATGGGTTCCTTTGTGAAGGAGTCCATGCTGGGAATTTTTTTACTGAAGGCAGGTTATATTTGGAGTGAAACTGGTAGCTGAAAACAAGAAGGCACGACATCTCTACGAGATTATCGATACTGCTGAGGCAGGCATAGAGTTGCAGGGTACAGAGGTAAAAGCTCTGCGCAACCGTGCGGTGAGTCTCAACGAAAGTTTCTGTAGAGTGAAAAATGGGGAGATGTGGATTTACAATTTACACATTGCTCCCTACCATTTTGGTAATATTTTCAATCACGATCCCAAAAGACCGCGCAAGCTCCTTATGCACAAAAAGGAAATTGTGCGCTGGGGTTCCTGGAGTGAACAACGGGGCTTGACAATTGTGCCCTTGCGGATATACTTTAATGACCGCAACCGGGCGAAAGTGGAAATAGCTCTGGTTAAACCCAAAAAGGTCTACGATCGACGCCGGGAAATTCAGGAGCGAGAAGAAGAGCGCAAGCTTCGGCATCTGGAAAAGTTTCGCTAATCAATGAGGGGGCGACTTGGTTTCGACGGGGCCTTGACGGGTTAGAAAAGGCGAGCCGAGGTCTCCACCGGGGCTCGTAAAAAAGGTGGAACAACAATAAACGCCAACAACGAACTGGCACTTGCTGCTTAATTGAAAAGCAGCACGCCTCTGGGCTGACCGCCTGCTAAGCTCAGATGGCGTCAAAGAGCGGGCTGGTTCCGGGAAAATTCCCCGACTTCCCGGGACGAGAAACGAAGGGGATAGCTTGAGGAGCATCCGGCCTCAGGGAGGCCCTCAAGCGAAATTTAAAACTGAGGCTACGCTCGTAGGCTTTTCTGGCCTGTAGGTCTCGGACGCGGGTTCGATTCCCGCCGCCTCCACCAGTTTGTTTTAATGGCGGTGCTGAGTGATCCAACTTGCTTTGTTTTCCGCTTTGCAACCCCAGAACTGCTTCTTTCTATACTTGAGGTTTTTGCATTAGGAGAACTTCTTCGGAATATTTCATAGAGGGGCTGTACGCAGGTTCTGACGATAGAATGAATTATAATATATCAGAGGGAATGATTTTAGACATTCTTTTGGTCTTTTTTTCCTGAGTTGAAGCGGAGGGGGTAAAAGGTTGTTTTTGCAAATAATGTTAGTTGATGATGAGGAGTCTACGCTTGATTACCTCGAAAATTTAATTTGTGAGCTTTCTGATACCTATCAAGTAGTTGCCAAGGCCCCGAGCGGCTTGGATGCTTTAGCGCTTCTGGAGATTGTTTCACCCGAATTGATTATCAGCGATATTAAAATGCCGGAAATGGACGGACTGACTATGCTGAAACTTGCCCAAGAAAGGGGTTGGCAAGGAAAGAGCGTGGTTGTAAGCGGTTACGACGATTTCCCTTTGGTGCAGGAGGCCCTGCGAATTGGCGTTTGGGACTACTTGCTTAAACCAGTAGGAAGTGAAGATCTTGCTAAGCTCTTTGCAAAACTCGAGAGTGTCTTGCTTTTGGAACGTGAAAGACAACAACAAATTGAAGAAGAGATACGCTCTAAAGTTGTGGAAGAGTTCCTTTTACCCATTAATTTTGAAACGTTTGCTCTTCCAGATTATCTGGGCAGGGCTTTAGCAATTATCCAGGAAAGTTATTGCAACAAAATTACTCTTCCCGAAATAGCGCGGCAGGTGGGGGTGAGTCCGGCTTACCTTAGTTATAGTTTCCGCAAGTTTATAGGGGAAAGTGTGGTAGACTATATTACCAGGTTAAGGATTGAGGCTTCGAAGTGCCTTCTTAGAAAGAGTTCTTTGCAAATCCAGGAGGTAGCAACAACTGTTGGCTACGAAGATGCCAGATATTTTGCTCGCGTCTTTCGCAAACTGGTAGGTTGTTCTCCAACCGAGTACCGGGAGAAATGCAAAAAACTCTTAAAAGGTTAGCAAATCAACTATGCACATTTTTTCATCGTTTTACAAGCCTTAGAGGGTTAGTTAGATTTTTCAGGCATAAATTTGTCATAGTTCTGAGTCTTCTTTTGATAGCAACAGGAGTGGTTGGGTCTTTTACTCTGCAGACAATTTCAGGGGTACTGATAAGGGAATCTCGTCAAAAGGTGTTGTGGGAAGCTCGGCTTTATGCTGAACAGTTGCAAAGGACGGTTGTGCGTATTGCTTCAAGTCTGGATGCTCTGGCGAGCTCGAATCTTGCGGGTGCGGGAGAAGCAAAACTCCTTTTAGAACGGCTTGATGATTTGAGAAATAAGAATATTGGCGTTGTTCAAGCTTGGGTTGCTTATCCCAATGGGGCAATTATTGCTTCTTCGAACGCCAAGGTAACAAAGATTAGGAACCGACCCTTTTGGAAGGATTTTTTGAGTGGTAAGTATCCGGTGGAGTTTTTCCCCGGTTTTTTCCTCTGGGAAACTGGTACCATTGTGAGCGCTCCCTTCAAGGATTCAGGTAGTGGTTCTGCTCTGGTTACCCTGATCAGTATTGTTTTGAAAGGTAGCAAGCCCCTTAGAGTTGGTGGATTGGATTTGGATGTATCAAAAGCGGTTTCTGATGATACTGGAAAAAGTGTTAATTGGGTATGGAACAAAGCTCCAGTTAACATTTACTCTTTGGAAGGACTTCTGATAGCTTCTCCTCTTGAAGAGAGCAGAGGGGCTGTAGTTGGCTTACGCGATGATTCGAAAAGGCCTCTGGTACAATATTTTCTCGAACATCCTCAGGAGGGGCAGGGCACGTTATTTTACGAAGAAGACGGTGAAAAATGGGTGGGCGCGTTCGTGAAGGACAGTAGTCTGGGGATGGTTATTACAGTGGTTAGGCCCAGTGAATATTTGCTTTTACCCATGCGCAGGGTGATGACTGTTTTTGTAATGGTTGCTATTCTTTTTATCGCTGTAGCTTCTATATTGACTGCTTTTGGATATTCTAAAGAAATAGAGATCCGGGAACTGAAGTATCGTAACAAAAAAGCTGAACTTCGTGCTTTGCAGGCCTATATAAATCCTCACTTTTTGTTTAATGCCTTGAGCAGAATATGTTCACTTGCAAATCCCAGAGACTACCATCTTATTCCCAGAGCTATAAAAGCCATTGCGGAAATATTCCGCTATGTTACCAAGAATGCAGGAAGTTTGGTAACTTTGCGTGAAGAACTGGAGTGTGTAAGAAATTACGTTGCCATTCAAAAACTTCGCTTTGGAGACAAGTTCACCTATCACGAAGTAGTCCCCAAAGAACTACTTGATGCAACTGTTTTGAAGTTTAGCGTTCAGCCACTAATAGAAAATTGTTTCGTACACGCTGTAGAGGAAACTTTGGAGCCGGTAGAAATAAGGCTTGTGGTGGAGCGTGATGGTAATTATCTCAAGATAAAGGTTGAAGACAATGGGCCTGGTTTTGAACCTGAAAAACTGGAAGAGTTACAGAAAATGTTGCGCAATGCAACAGAGAACTCCAGAAAAGCTTCTCCGGAATGGACTTCGAAAATCGGCATTCTTAACACCCATTACCGCCTCTACCTAATGTACGGTGGTTTCTCAGGAATTACCCTGAAGCAGGAAGATGGATTTACCGTTGTTGTTGCCACCTTGCCCTTTGTGCCCGCTTCTGAAAAAACTTCCCGGCCTTCCTGAATCTAAAAATAATCCACACTTTGAAAAAATCTGTGTCTTTACATAACTCCTCTTAACCCTTACAAAGAGAAAGGAATTTGCTTTTCGCATTCTCTAAGAAAAGGAGGGTAATATTTATGTTTGTCAAACGCTTGAACGTTGTTTTCTGTATTGTATTGTTGGTGTCGTTAAGCTTTTTGTTGGCAACAGCAGGAGCTCAAGAAAGAGTCAAGATCAAATATGCTTTTTGGGGTAATCCTGCCGCTATAGGCGTGGAAGAAGACATTCTGGAAGAGTTCCATAAGCAGTATCCCGATATTCAGGTTGAACCAATAGCGGTACCTTATGAAGATTACCACACCAAACTTTTGACCATGATTGCCGGTGGTCTTGCTCCAGATGTAATGAGAATTGACTCTTATTATTTTGCGGATTTTATGAATGCTCAGGTCCTCAAACCCCTTGATTCACTGATTGAAAGAGACAACATAGATCTCAGTCTCTACTACGAAATTGGTCTTCCTGAAAGTATGTACGAGGGCAAGATGTATGGTTTGCCCTGGGGTACGGCTCCAATTTATTTTGCTTACAACGTAAAGATGTTTGAAGATGCTGGCGTAGATTTTCCCCGGGTTGGCTGGACCTGGGAGGATTTTGTGGAAACCGCTCGATCCATAGCCGGGGGTAGTGGTATTGAGCGCAAATATGGATACGGTGCACCTTTTGACATAATGATTTACATCCTGACTTTTGTTTGGTCGGCAGGTGGAGATCTTTTCGATGAAACCAGGACCGAATTTGTTCTGGACCAACCTCAAGCCTTAAAACGACTTAATGAAATTGGGCGCCTTATGCAAGAAGGTGTTTTTGCTAATCCTTTCGAATTGCCTACTGAAGAAGCGGTTACTCGCTTGTTTGCTCAAAATCTAATAGCGATGAGACAAGTAGCAGCTCAGGAAATCTTGATGATGCAGGGTATAGAGGGCCTAGATTTTGAGGTACATCACTATCCCACTGGCGAAGGCATTCCCAATACCACCGTTGTTAAATCCAACACCGTGGGTATTAGCGTCAGCACCAAGCACCTTGAGGAGGCCTGGGAATTTCTCAAGTTTTTGAGGGCGCCGGGTGGACCTGGCGACTATCTGTATGCAAAAGCCAAAAGAATACCACCTACTTCTAAGATACCTGAATTGTGGGATCTCTATCTTGATCCTACCAAACCCCCCAGGAAAATCAAGGAAATAACCCAGCTTATATCTTCTACTTACGGGCGAACATTACCCTTGCGCAAAGGTTGGCTTGAAATTGAGGGAGTTCTTATGCCAGCTTTGCAGAAGGTATGGAGTGGGCAACTTAGTGCGGAAGAAGCCCTTGCAGAGGTTAGACCCGAGATTGAAGAGATAATGAAAAGGACTCAGTAGATGTGTTTGCGATTTTGGGAGAGCAGAGTAACTCTGCTCTCCCAAATAATCCCGTTGTGGGGTGTTTGAAGGTGCTGTTTAGCAAAAGAAAAGAGATGATAGCTGCATATATGTTTCTTTTACCAAGTTTCCTGGTGATTGGTGTCTTTGTAATATACCCTATAGTCAGTTCTTTTTTGCTTAGTTTTCAGGATTGGAATTTGTTAGGCAACAAAGTTTGGGCAGGTTTTGATAATTATCAGCGACTTTCTGGAGATCCTATTTTCAAAGACGCATTGCGAAATACTGCTTATTTTTCCTTTGGGAGCATTCCTGGTAAGGTCATAATTGCTTTATTTATAGCGGTTCTTCTTAACAAGGGAGTATTTGGCTTAAAGGCTTTTAGAACAATTTATTTTTTGCCTGTAGTGTGTTCTTCGGTAGCTGCTGCCTTAATGTGGCAGTGGCTTTATGATACTAACTTTGGTTTCTTAAACTTCCTCCTTCGTAAAATAGGGCTTGGTCCAGTGCCCTGGATTACTTCTGAGAAGTGGGCGATGCCATCGGTTATTGCGGTATCAGTGTGGAAAGATGTTGGTTACAATATGGTAATACTGCTTGCGGCCTTGCAAGATGTCCCTGCAGAAATATATGAGGCGGCCAAAATTGACGGAGCAGGTAGGTGGGCAGTATTTCGTTATATCACTTTACCCTTGATTTCTCCGGCCGTGCTTTTTGTCACTATCATGTCTGTTATATTCTCTTTCCAGGTTTTTGATGTTACTACCATTCTAACCGGGGGAGGTCCAGGAACTGCTACTATCAGTTTAGTCCAATACATATATAAGTGTGCTTTCCAATTTTTCCGAATGGGTTATGCCTCAGCGGTTGCCTATGTGCTTTTCCTGATAGTTCTTGGGTTTACTATTTTGCAAATGCGTTTTGCCAGACGGTGGGTTCACTATTGAGCGTGAACTCGATTTGCGATAGAAGGAGCTGATGATATGGCTTTAAAAAAACTCGAAGGGGAAACCATGGGTTGGCAGATACTGGTACATGTTGTTTTAACCGTTGGAGCAATTTTGATGTTTGGCCCCTTTTTACCCGTGATTTCTGCTTCGTTGAAATCCTATTCGGAGTTAATGTTGCGTCCTTTTGCCATTATTCCTAAAAAATTTTTGTGGGGCAATTACCTCAAAGTTTTTCAAGAGGTGCCTTTTCTGCTTTATATATGGAATACAGTAAAAGTTTCTTTTCTGTGCACAGTTGGGGTTTTAGCAAGTTCTTCCATGGCAGCTTATGCTTTTGCAAGACTACGCTTTCCTGGAAGAAACCTGCTTTTTCTAATATATCTTGCGACAATGATGGTTCCCGGCCAGGTTACTCTGGTTCCGGTTTTTATTCTGATGCGCAACTTTGGTCTTATTGATACTCACGCTTCTTTGATACTCCCCATGTGGGGCCTGACGGCTGCCTATGGCACGTTTCTCTTGCGGCAATTTTTCTTAACCATTCCCCGAGACCTTGAAGAAGCTGCTATTCTTGATGGTTGTGGATATTTTGGAAGGTTTACCAGGATAATTTTACCTCTTTCCAAGCCAGCATTGGCTACGCTTGGTATTTTCACTCTCCTTTCTATGTGGAACAACTATCTTTACCCACTGGTTTTTCTTAATAGTCCCGAGAAAAGAACTCTGACTCTTGGTTTGGCAATGTTTCGTGGTGATGTGGACGTCCAGTGGAATTTGCTGATGGCAGGCACTATTTTGTCTATATGTCCGATGGTAATAGCTTTTCTTGCGGCCCAACGTTATTTCGTGGAGGGTATTACCCTTACTGGCTTGAAAGGGTAGATGTGAAGAATAAACAGTGAGTTGAATTTGGATAAATTTCACTTTACACACCAAAAGGAGGTACCCCACGATGAAAATCTCCATAGTAGGAGCAGGAAGTGTGCGTTTTGCTTTACAGCTGATAGGTGATATAGCAAAGACTGAAAACCTCTCTGGAGCTTTTATCTCTCTGATGGACATAAATCAAGAAAAACTGCATACCGTTCATTTCCTGGCTCAGAAGTACGCAGAGGAGCTTGATGCTCAGCTTTCCTTTGAAAAAACCACCAGTCTTGAACATACTCTGGAGGGAGCGGATTTTGTGATCAACACCGCTGCTCCTCTTTATCCTGAACGTTACGAAAAGGTCACCGAAATTGGAGAAAAGCACGGTTATTACCGGGGTATTGACAGCCAGGAGTTCAACATGGTTTCCACCTATTCCTATGTCATCTGTTCTTATCCGGATCTTAAGCTGTCCCTGGAGATTGCCAGACTCATGGAAAAACTCTGTCCTGAAGCCTGGTTGTTGCAAACTGCCAACCCAGTTTTTGAAGTTACCCAATTACTCACTCAGATCACCAGAGCAAAGGTTATTGGTTTCTGCCATGGTTTCTCAGGGGTGTTTGAGGTTTTCCGTGCCCTGGGTCTTGAGCCTCAGGAAGTGGATTGGCAGGTTGCAGGCGTTAATCATGGCATCTGGATGAATCGTTTCCTGTACCGGGGAAAGGATGCCTACCCCCTGCTTGAAGAGTGGATAGAGAAGAATGCTTCTTCCTGGAAACCTCGCACTCCCTGGGATGTCCAGTTGAGCCCGGCTGTGATTGATATGTACCGTTTCTATGGTATGTTGCCCATTGGGGATACCTGCCGCAATGGAAGCTGGAAGTACAACTACAACCTGGAGACCAAGAGAAGATGGTATGGAGAGTTTGGAGGAATTGATAATGAAGTGGAACGCCCTCGCTATCACCAGCAGTTGAGAGAAAGCAAGCGCAAACTCCTGGAGCTTGCCCAGGAGATTCAAAAACATCCCCACTCCAAACTCACCGAGATATATCCGGAGCTCTTCAGCAAAGAGAAGATGAGTGGCGAACAGCACATCCCCTTCATAAACGCTCTTTCAGGTGGACCAGAAGCTCGTTTGATTCTCAACTTGCAAAACCAGGGTGTTATCTCTGGTCTACCTGATGATGTGGTGGTAGAGATTCCCGTGGTGGTGAGAAAAGATGGTCTGTATCCAGAGAAATTGGAGCCCGATTTGACCTGGAGGATCAAAGAGATGTATCTCATGCCCAGGATTCTGCGCATGCGCTGGGCACTGGAAGCTTTCCTGAGCCAAGACAAGAGAGTACTTGAAGAATTTCTGGTTAGAGATCCCCGTACCAGGTCCTTTGAACAGATTCAAGCAGTACTTGAAGAGATCATGAGCTTACCCATCAATGAGGAATTAGCCAGGTACTTTGGTTATCGGTGAGGGTGGGGTTGAATTTGATTTTGCTAAAAGTTTGAGAATCTGTTAAGCGAAGCAGATAATGTTTTTGGTGAAAGAATACTGGATAAATCATTTCGCTGTAAGAGAAGGCGTAATAAGAGTTTATAGAAAATTTATTTCTCTGGATTTCCTGCCAAAGGCTACAGCCTTAAAAAGCCTTGGCAGGGAGAAAGGTTTTTTTATGAGTTGTGGTTAACGATTGTTTGTCTGGCGGCTTTCCAGATTTTTAAAAACTTTCTTTCGTCAGCGCAAAACCTCCATGCTTTTTCTACTTGCATTGACCAGCTTGCTTGGGAAAGCAATGGTGTTTCGGTTGCCTTTTTGCAGCTTTGATTAGCGTTTTTCCCGCACAACTTTTTAAAATTGTAACCACACACGACCTCCGAAATATTGAAAAGTGATGCCAGAAGTAGTATCATACAAGTTTGATTTCCCAAGGGGGTTGACCTGGTGGATAAAAAAGAAATTCTGGAAAGATTGATTGCTATTGAGAAGGAACGCAGGGAAATTATTGAGAGTATTGAAGAGAAGAGAAAGCAACTTTTTGATAAAGCTCGGGAGATTGCTGAAATGAAGAAAAAGGGGCAGCAGGAATATCTGCGCAGGGAAGAGAAAAGAATGACCCAGGAAGCCAAAGCAACAGTGGAAGAGCTTCGCAAAAAAAGTGAGGAACGGGTGAAAGAATTTAAGCAGCTTATGGAGGAGCGTTATCAAGCGAGCAAAACCCTACTGGTTGAAAAAGCTTTGCACCTGCTTTTGGGGGAATGAGTGTGTTCATTTTTGAGAATTTTGGTTTACTGGGTAAGACTTTAGCAAAAGCTGGGAAGATGCTTTCGGACCAGGACTTTCAAAACCTTTTGAGTCTCCACTCTGTTCCCGAAATTGCTCGTTATCTTCAGAATACACCCGCCTACCAGCAGGTTCTTCAAGATATTCAGCCCGATGAGATTCACCGCCGTGACCTGGAAATCCTGGTCAATCAGTCCACAATTTACGAGCTTTTTAGTTTGCGCGAGTTTGCCAGTTTTAAGGAAAGAGCCATTATTGACTTCTTCCTCACTGGTTTTGAAATTGAGAATCTCAAGCTGGTTACCAAGTACGTGGTGTTAGGTGCGCAGGCGAGTCCTGAGGATATAGAGAAAAAACTTTTTGACCTTTCTCCTTGGAGTAAAGTTGATTTTCGGGCTCTTTTGAGAAGTAAAAACCTTGACGAACTTACCCATGGGCTGGAGGGTACCGCTTTTTATGATTTATTCCAAGCTGCAAAAGAACGATTTAGTGAATCCCGAGCCATGGATGTTATCGAAAATGCCCTGGACTACTGGTACCTGGCTGGTTTGCCCAGAAAGGTGAAAAACTTCTCGTCCCGAGACCGTGAAGCTGTTTTACGCTTTTTTGGTGTGCAAGCAGATTTGTTGAACCTAGAGCTTATATACAGGATGCGCTTTGTTTTTGGGATGCTTCCTGAGAAAGTCTACGGACTCACCATACCTCTTTACAGGTATTTTGATTCTCAACGCTTGATGAGACTGGTCAGGAGCCAGAGCCTGGAGGAATTCATGAATATGCTTCTCGCTTCACCTTACCGAAGTGTTTTTTATAACTGGCAGGAGAGCAGCGAAGTCCTGGACGAGATATTTGAGCGAAGTATCCTTTCTTACCTTTACCGGCTGGCGCGCCTTTTGCTTCGCAAACATCTTGCCCCTTTGGAAGTGTTGATTGCCTTTGTTACACTCAAAACCTTTGAAACTCGTGACCTGATTACGGTCATCGAAGATATAAGATATGCACTGGATGTGCGCCTGGCAGAGCGCTATTTTATAAGACCCCTCAAGGTGGTGAGCCTGAGTGGCCGTTGATAGGATGTGCCGCTTAATCATTGTGGGGGTTAAACGGAAGCAGGAAAGCATGGAACGGTTACTAAAAGAGATCATTGCGTCGGAGTGTTTTGAGCCTTTGTCTCTGGAGAACGCTTTGCCTCCCGAAACCAAACCTTTTTTCAAGGAAGATGGTGGAACTTCTTTTGAAGAGGCTTTTTCTTTGCTGTGCAAGCTTCACAAACTCTCTGGAAAAGAACCTTCACCCCGGCCTGTTTTCAGCCCAGAAATCGCTTCTCGGCTGAATTTTTCCTTAAAGAAGGCGCGGTTACTGGAGAGAAAAATGGACCAGAAACTCAGCGAGATTTTGGAATTGAAAAGACTGGTGGAGCGCTTTGAGCATATGCGCAGGCACCTCAGGACCCTTCGTTACCTGGACGTCGATTTTGAAGACCTGATAAGCCTTGAGGGTTTCTCGATAAAGTTTGGGCGCATATTGAGTATGTATTTTGATCGGCTAATCGAGAGTGTCAACGATGCCCCCATTCTGGTGGTGGACATAGAGAGGGAGCGAGAGTCACAGTGGATTATGGTTTTTACGCTTCCCAGAATGCAAAAAGAAGCGGAAAGCATCCTTCAATCCATCGGTTTTGAAGAACACACCCTACCTCGTGCCATGTTAAAGGGTTCCGTTGAAGAAGTTTATTTCAGAGTCTCTGATGAAATCAAAAAGCTGTGTCTGGAAATCGAGCGCAAGAACATCGAATTGCGAGAGATTTTTTACAAAAACCGCACTTTTATCTATCAGCTTCTGGACCATCTTTACGTATTGCGTTCTGTTTACCGATTGCAGGAGCGGGTTGGTTTCAGTGAAAGTCTCTTTGCCTTGTCGGGTTGGGTACCCGAAAGGGAGAAGAA